>CAJQLD010000022.1 GCA_905479095.1 uncultured Flavobacteriaceae bacterium | reverse complement strand
CAAGTAAGTCAGAGACACATTTATAGAGGAGTGCCCCATAGCTTTCTGTAGCTTGGTTATAGAGCCTGTACGCTTAAATATTTCTATAGCTCCTGAGTGTCTAAAACGAATTGCTTTATATTGATTGTTATATAAAAGTCATTATATTTGAACTTGAAACCAATTACACTTTTAAAATACTAAGATGAAAAAAATAACAGTAATCGTATTGATGTTGTTTACAGCACTGAACTACGCACAAGGTATTGAACTCAACGGAACGATTAGCGCCCAAGGCAATCAAATCAAAAACTTGCAAGACCCTACAGAGGCGCAGGATGCGGTTACTTTATCTGTTCTATTGGAAAAGATATCTGAGCTTCAGAGCCAAATTTCTCCTTTGCAAGCTACATCAGGTTCTGGAACAGTTACGGACATCGATGGCAACAGCTATACATACCTCACTTACGGCAACCAAGTATGGACTGTAGAAAACGCTGAGATGGTTACTTACAGGGATGGTACAGGGATTCCACAAGTCACGGAAGCAACAGCGTGGGCAGCCCTCACTACAGGCGCTTGGTGTTATTACAGTAATAACGAAACAAAAGGAAAGCTTTATAATTGGTATGCAGTGATGGGTATTCACGACAATGTTGAAAGCACCCCAAACAAAGAATTTGCACCAGAGGGTTGGCACGTACCAAGTAATTCGGAGTGGACAGCCCTTGAAAATCACCTCATAGCCAATGGCTATAACTATGACCAATCCGCCACAGAAAACAAAATAGGCAAAGCTATGGCATCTACTACAGGTTGGTATAGCTCCACAAATACAGGAGCAGTAGGCAACGACCAAAGCTTAAACAACAGTAGTGGCTTTAACGCTTTCCCTGAGGGTTCCCGTTACAGCAGTGGTTCGTTCGGCGATGGGGGTTACAATGCGGTCTTTTGGAGTTCCAATGAGAGCAGTGCAAATAACGCTTGGTACAGCGACCTGACCAACGAAGAAAGTAACCTGAGCAGCGACGACTACTTCAAGCAGGACGGCTTTTCAGTGCGTTTTGTTAGGGATTAATTTTTCTTGACGCTTGACTCTTAAAGGGGCTGCCTTTAGCAGCCCCATCTTTTTAAATGAGTTGTGGTTTTGTCAAAACAACTCCAGACTGATTGAAGAACAGTGAATTATAAAGAAAAGTGGAATCGATTAAAGCCTAAACCATCGGCATATCAGATTCAGTCAATTCAGGGGGTTCAAGTCCTCTCAAATAAGTCAGAGATACATTTATAGAGGAATGTCCCTTTGCTATCTGAAACTTGGGTATGAACCTGTTCTCTAGCGCTACCCCAACAGTTCCATTTAAAGTAGCTGATATTTTAGTTATAACTGTAACAGCCTATAGAATTAGTATAGGCTATTACGGATATAAAAATTGCTTTCATCTTCTGTAAAAGTAAAGATTAAAAAAGCTAAAATATGAGTCGTTTTCTCACTTAGTATTTAGCAAACCTTTTCGTTGATGATTTAACACCATCTGAAACTTCTAAAAGGTAAATCCCTACAGACAAAGCGCTGACGTCAATGGTATGTGTGTTATTCGCTTTTAAAATAAGTTGCCCCAATCTATTATATACTTTTAAATCATACGTATTTAATCCTTTAATATGTATTTTGTCAGATGTAGGATTTGGATACATAATAACCTTCAGAGTTTCATTGTCTCCATCAATAGAAGATAAACTAGAGTCTTCCACAATAACCGTTCTTGTCACTTCTATAGCGGCATTGCCAGAAGCATCCGAAACATTGTAAGTCAAGGTGTAGCTTGCAACGATATCAGTATCTACAGTATTTACCGTAATTATATTCGAGCTTAATGCGGTATCATCATCATAGTTGTCTGTGGCTGCAGCGCCGGCATCTGTATAGGAAGCACCGACCTCCACTGTCACTGTAGGATCACCATTTAGAGTAATAACGGGCACTGTAGTGTCTACGACATTAACCGTTCTTGTCACTTCTATAGCGGCATTGCCTGCAACATCCGAAACATTGTAAGTCAAGGTGAAGCTTGCAACGATATCAGTATCTACAGTAGTTACCGTAATTATATTGGAGCTTAATGCGGTATCATCATCATAGTTGTCTGTGGCTGCAGCGCCGGCATCAGTGTATGTAGATCCAACTTCAATAGTTACAATCTCTAAGCCTGTAAGCGTAATGACAGGCACTGTAGTATCTACGACATTAACCGTTCTTGTCACTTCTATGGCGGCATTGGTTGCAACATCGCTTACGTTATAATTAACAGTATAAGAACCAACTGTTCCAGTAACTACAACACTAACATCAGTCACGATACTCGCGGTTAATGTTGTATCATCATCATAATTATCTGTGGCTGTAGCACCGCCATCAGTGTATGTAGATCCAACTTCAATAGTTACAATCTCTAAGCCTGTAAGCGTAATGACGGGCGCTGTAGTGTCTACGACATTAACCGTTCTTGTTACTTCTGTAGCGGCATTGCCTGCAACATCCGAAACGTTGTAAGTCAAGGTGTAGCTTGCAACGATATCAGTATCTACAGTATTTACCGTAATTATATTCAAGCTTAATGCGGTATCATCATCATAGATGTCGGTAGCTGTAGCACCGGCATCTGCATAGGGAGTACCGACCTCCACTGTCACTGTAGGATCACCATTTAGAGTAATAACTGGCACTGTAGTGTCTAAAAAATTAAGCCCAGAATTCCAGGAACCCACATCCTCGCCATCCGAACCAAAATCAATTGGACTATCTGTTCCTTCAGCAACAGCATCATATATTACGTTCCCGGTTGTTGAATCGAAACTTAGATTGGAAGCTGTTAAATCTGCTGCTACTATTGAAGACACAAAAGAATCATTTACACCAAGTGATACAATTTTTTTAGATAACGAATTTATTAAACTTAATTCAACACTAGCAATAACACTAATATCAGAAGGTAAATCAGTTGCACCATCAGTCACATAATTTCCATAAACTAAAGAGTTTTGGATTGTAAAAGGCCTTGTTCCTTCTATTTTAATACCTCCTCCTTTAGATTGATTAAGACCCGCTTCTACACTATTATTAAAAATAGTCGTATTTGTGATACTACTTTCAGTATTACTGGCACCTAAGTATAGTGCTCCGCCATCAAGACCCGTTGCACTATTATTTACAAAAGTAGATCCTGTAATAATTAATTGTCTTCCCACAGTTGTTATAGCGATTGCACCACCTCTATTGGCACTATTTCCATCAAATAAAGAATTGGTAATTGTTAAAACTCCAGTGCCTCCTGCTAAAATAGTACCACCATTAACAGTCGAAACATTATTTTTAAAAACACAATCTGTTAATGTTAAATCTGAGCTTTGAGTAATCGTAATAACAGCACCAGGATTTGTAGTAGTCGCATCTTGAAATGTAATATTTGTGAATGAAATTGTCTTGCCTGCTGCATTTATAACATACATTCTAGCACCCGCACCTGTAATCGTTGCATTAGTTTGCCCAACAAAAGAAATCGATTTTCCTACCCCAACTTGACCTGTTTGATTGATAGATCCTACAATAATAATGGTATCGCCATCTGAAGCAGCTACAACAGCATTGTTTACAGTTGTAAAGGCATTCTCTTCAGACAAACCGCCACTATTATTTCCTCCAGCTTTAACGAAATAAGTGACTGGAACGCTAGTATCTACAACATTAACTGTTCTAGTCACTTCTGTAGCGGCATTGCCTGCAACATCCGAAACATTGTAAGTCAAGGTGTAGCTTGCAACGATATCAGTATCTACAGTATTTACCGTAATTATATTGGAGCTTAATGCGGTATCATCATCATAGTTGTCTGTGGCAGTAGCACCGCCATCAGTGTATGTAGATCCAACTTCAATAGTTACAATCTCTAAGCCTGTAAGCGTAATGACAGGCACTGTAGTATCTACGACATTAACCGTTCTTGTCACTTCTGTAGCGGCATTGCCTGCAACATCCGAAACATTGTAAGTCAAGGTGTAGCTTGCAACGATATCAGTATCTACAGTATTTACCGTAATTATATTGGAGCTTAATGCAGTATCATCATCATAGTTGTCTGTGGCTGCAGCGCCGGCATCTGTATAGGAAGCACCGACCTCCACTGTCACTGTAGGATCACCATTTAGAGTAATTACTGGAGGTGTTGTGTCTGGTGACACCAATGAGAATCCGGAATCCCAAGCACCAACGTCATTACCGTCTGATCCAAAATCTATTGGACTATTTTCCCCTACATTTACTGCGTCATATACAACTTTCCCAAGAGTGGAATTAAATGTCAAGTTTGAAGATGTAAGATTTGCTGGAGTACCTAAATTTCCTTTGATTCCTGTTATAGAACCAGCACCTTCATCTTGATTATCTACATAAGTACTAATCCATTGTGCAATAGAAGTCTCAAAAGTTTGTGTTCCATTAGTACCTGCACCCCAATCTGATGGTCCACCAGTACTATTATTCGTTTTATTATCATAAAACAAGCTATTGCTAACAGTCGTATTTCCGTTATCTGTTCTTATGGTTCCAAAATCTTGGTTAGCACTACCAGTTGTATTTTGAAAAAATGTACAGTTTGTGATAGTATTAGTACTTCCAGTTGTTGCAACATATAAAACAGAGCCACCAGCAGCAGTTGCATTAGTTGTTTGATTATCATAAAAAGTAGAACTAGTTATGACGAAATTTGCTGAATTAGCATACAAAGCACCTCCTTTTGTAGCTGCAGAATTACTTTTAAATAGTGAATTAGTGATTATAATTGTCCCTGAGTTACCAAAAATAGCCCCTCCTTCGTCTGAGGAAGTATTATTTTCAAATGAGGAGTCTATGATATTCAAAGTTCCATTGGCAAAAAACAGCGCACCACCACCAGCTGCATTAGTTACAGAATTATTTGTTATGGTACAATTGTTAAAGGTTACAGTAGCTCCAGCATTATTACTGAAAAGTACACTACCACCTCCAAGTGTTGTACTATTGCTAGAAAATGTAAGGTCTTTAAAAGTAACATTTGCCGATGTTGGTCCATTTATCGTAAATAGCCTTTTAGCTCCACTAGCTCCAGTTATAATTGAGTTAGCATCCAAACCTTCTATTGTAAAGGAAAAATTCTTTGTTGTTAAATTAGCTCCATTGGAAGTAATTGTTCCTATAATTACAAGTTTATCACCTTCAGAGTTTATTTGCCCAAGTGCATTTCCGAAATTTCCGTAGGCATTTGCCTCACTTGAACCATCAGATAAGCCAGCACCTGATGCCGAAACATAAACGGTATCTTCAGTATCTTGAGCGATTACGGTTAAGCTAAAAAAAGTAAATAGCAGTAGTGTGGTTAGTGTCGTTTTATTCATAATTGGTTAATTTTGTTGATTATAGATTAATCTATTATAATTTTTATCAATTATACAGTATTACTATTAATTTAATATTAATTATTGATTAATACGGTGAGCTGTTTTTGAGAAGAGTTTGCTTTTTAATCGGCTTTATACTATTTGGTGCCATACAACCTAAGAAGTGAAAATGGGGTTGCAATGCTAAAAATTTTCTGTTTTCTGTTTTTTTCTTAAAAATGTAATCTAAGTTCTAAACGGTACCCCCAAGTCGTATTTTAAAATCAGATTTTTCAGGGACAACTACACTAAAATTGATTGTAGAATATTAAAATCTCCTTAAGACTTATTTAGAGGATTCAAACAATTAAATATAAAAAGGGTTCTTTAAGCGAAAAAAGGAGGTTTTTAAAATACTTCCCAAAATAGTTCAGCTTTACACCCTTTGCCTAAACCCTAAAACACTTCTTAATTGAGGGGTTTTTATTGAAGCAACTGTACTTTTAAGATTTTTGTGTATTAGTTGTCATATAAAAGTCATTATATTTGTGCGATAAACCAATTTAATGATGAAAAAATTACTTTTAATTCTTATCCTTCCTTTCCTTAGTAATGGACAATCTTTAGAGCGCGGAAGCCTTTCGAACCGTTCAGAACCCCCTAGAACAGCAACCAAGTTTAGCGATCATAATTCAAGAGATCAAGGACGTTTGTCAGCCATAGCCACGCCCGTTGCAGAGTTGCGATTCGATCGACTCGTTGATATAAGCCATGATGAATATGAATTAAGCGAAAAAAATGATTACACACTCAATGAGAATGGGAATTTTATATCTCATGTAAACTATACGTGGGCTTCAACGATTAATTCTTTTATGTCTGATCAAAAAACGGCTACTTTTGAGCCTGATAAAAAAGTCTTATTGGCGTATAATGAGGATGAAACACTGGATATACAGTCGTTTTTCAACTGGGATATATTTGCTAATGATTTTGTGCTAAATGCACAAAAAGAGTTTTCATACGATGAAAATGGAAATATGATTGCTTCTTTTTTCAACACCTGGGATTTAGATAATGAAGTTTTTGTGTCTTTTTCAAAAGAGTTGATAACAAACGACGACAGTGGAAATATAACGATTTCTGAAAACTACAACTGGAGTACAGCAAACAACATTTATACACGCTTCTCTAAAGATGAATACACATACGATGAAAATGGGAATCAGATAGTTTATTTATATTCCACCTGGAATATAGAGAGTGGCGAATTTGAGCCTGTTTATAAAGAGGCGTACACATCCGATGAAAATGGGAATCTGACGGTCTCTAAACACTACCGCTGGGATGCAGCAGCTGGCAATTTTACTCTCAACTTTAAAAATGAATACACATACGATGAAAATGGGAATCTGACGCTTTATTTATACTCTTACGTAGATACAGCGATTGGCAATTTTGTGGAATCACATAAAGAAGAGTCCACACACGATGAAAATGGGAATCTAACACTTTTAATAATATATAATAGCGATGCAACAAGTGGAGCTTTGGTAGCTACTTCAAAAAAGGAATACACATTTGATACGAATGGGCATATAGAGTCTTATCTCTATTCCAATTATGACACAGGCTTAGCTGATTTTATACCCGCTTTTAAAATGGACTATGAAACCGATGTAGATACCGATTCTAGCCTAAAGAGAATGGGAACAATTTCTAAATATAACACGATCTCTGAACAATGGGACGCGTTTGAGGGCGAAGCACTTCAATCATTTCTTTACTACACTAAATTATCTTCATTATCAACAGCGGGTATTGAGCAGGCGCATTTCTCAGTATATCCAAACCCCGCAAAAGAGTCTTTATTTATCAATAATACAACGATTGAAAGGGCCACCATTTATACTATTCTTGGAAAAAAAGTACTTGAAATTAGGGGTCAAAATAAGCTAGACATCTCGCCGCTTTCAAAGGGTGTCTACTTTATTAACGTTTCAGATGGCAAAAAAGCATCCACTAAAAAATTCATAAAAAACTAACGCCTTAAAAGCATGCTGAATCCTTTCTAAGGAGTTCGTTCTTTTTATAAACTCAAAAAACCCTTCTTAACTGAGGGGTTTTTTGTTGAAGCAACGTCCCTAAAACACTAAAAGCTAAAAGAAATAGGCCCCTTTTTGTTTTGAGTCGGTTACTCAGTACGTTTAGCTCCAAAGCTACTGAACTATTTTTTTGTATGTTTGTTTTATAAACCAATTTAATGATGAAAAAATTACTTTTATTTTTCAGTATTTCTGTTTTCTTTATAGGCCGCAGTACTGCACAAGAGTTAACTAAAGAGCGGTCTAAGGAGTCGTTTATAGAATGGAATTTTGGGATTGCTTTTTTAGAAGATGAAGATTTTGTCTTTCCTGGAACATCCGTTCTCTGGGGTAAAACGTACATAAATGAAAATGACCTAATTTTTGAATATGAAGTTGGTTTTGCACTTCCAACTCTTGTAACAGGTAAAATTGGAATCGGCAAAAAATTTAATAACACAAAAGTTGTGGTCGGAATAAGACCCTTCCCATTTAACATCTATGGGCAATCTAGTTTTGCCAAAGGGGAAAAAGGCTATTGGATCACTTCCCTTGAATATAATCCGAGGAATCCCACCAATAGAGTTTCAAAAGGAATTTTAAATTTTGGATATCGATGGAATTTAGACAGCAAAGACAAAAAATAAAAGCGGAGCTATTTATTTAACGTTGAAGCAGTCAGAATGCTCTAATCCACTAGTGCTCCCTAAGCCACGTCTGTAAATTGAACGTGCTGTTTACATAATTACCCCATCGCTTACTGAAACTTTCTGTAGAGGCTTTAGGTGTATTGTTCTAACACAAATACGCATTTTTTAAATTGATTGTGATATAAAAGTCATTATATTTGTGGGATAAACCAATTTAATGATGAAAAAATTACTTTTAATACTTATACTTCCTTTGCTTAGTAATGGACAATCTTTTGAGCACGGAAGTTTTGCAAACCGTTCAGAACGTCACACAAATACTGATTTTAGAAAATTCCAAACCAATTTTAGCCATGATAGTTCAAGGGATCAAGCACATTTGTCAGCCATAGCTACACCTGTTGTAGGGTTGCGGTTGGACCGTTTAGTTGAGGTGAATTTTTCTGGAGATCAATTATCTTACAAAAGAGATTTGACATATGATGTGAATGGCAATGAGGTGCTTAAGACAATTTACCAGTGGGACACAGCGAGTGACTCTTTTGTGCCTAGTCAAAAATTGGAAAGCATTTTCAATGAGAACGGAGACCCGACGCTCTATACATATTACAATTGGGATACAGATACTAACGGATATGTGAATTATATAAAAATAACTTTCACATACGTTGAGAATGGGAGGACAATTTTAGCTCAAATATGGGATGCAAATGCTAACAGTTATGTGAATAATAACAAAGATGTCGTCACAGAGGACGGTTATGTGGAGACTACTATAACTCAAAGCTGGAATACAGACACTGAAGTTTATGTGGATTCTTATAAAAAAGTAATAACATACGATGAGAACAATAGGATACTAGACACAGACTTTTACAGTTGGGATTCAGAGACTGTATCTTTTTTGCCTTATAGTAGAAATGTATACACATACGATGAGAATGAGATGACTTATTTAATTCAAACATTGAATGCAGACACTGGCGATTATATCAATATTTCTCAAGAGAACAAACATACGATCTGAATGGAAATATAACGCTTATTGAAACCACGGCGTTTGATAACGATGGCGTTATAGCTTATTATAACCAAAGTGGATATTATTACGAGGAGAATGGACATATGGCCTATTCTTTATTTCCGAAATATGATTCAGAATCAAGTAGTTTTATACCCAGTTTTAAACGGAATATTCAACAGTTCTCGACAGCGATACAAAGCTAAATAGAATGGGAATAAGTTACGAATATAACAACACGATCTCTGGTCTATGGGATCCGTTTGAGGGCGAAGCAGTTCAATCCTTTTTTTACTACACCAAACTGGACCCTCTGTCAGCGGGGGATCTGGTAGATCAGCATTTCTCGGTATATCCAAACCCAGCAAAAGACTTTTTGTTTATCGATAGTACATCGATTGAAAGGGCCACCATTTATACTATTCTTGGAAAAGAAGTACTTGATGTTAGGGGTCAAAATAAGCTAGACATCGCGCCGCTTTCAAAAGGTGTTTACTTTATTAACGTTTCAGATGGCAAAAAAGCATCCACAAAAAAATTCATAAAAAACTAACGTCACAAAAATATACTGAATCCTTTTTTAGGAGTCCGTTTTTTTTATAAACTAAAAACCCATCTTAACTGAAGGGTTTTTTTGTATTATAAACGTCTTAAGGTTGGCGTACCCATTCTTCAATGGTCTTAAAAACACCGCAAAGGCGTTCCGATTTTTTGGTTAATGAGTATTCTACTTTTGGAGGGATTTCTGGGTATTGCTTTCTATTTATAAGCGAATCTTTTTCTAAACTCTTTAATTGGTCTGTCAATACTTTTCTTGAAATAGTTGGGATCGCGGCGGCGAGTTGACCAAATCGAATTACCCCTCTTGTTCTAATAATATTGATAATTATAAGCTTCCATTTTCCTCCTAACATTTCTGTAAAAGAAGTGACTGGGCATATATCGTTCGTTACTTTCATAAGACTGTTTTAGTTACCATAAAGTACCTAGAATATTATAGTTACTTAAAGGTAACAAGTTACTTTATGTTTCCAAATGTATTACTATTGCAGGAACAAAAAAAATAATAGCTATGAAAACAAAAAATTTAGTATCCATTTTATTAATTGCAGTCACAACAACTGCTTTTTCACAGATCAAATTTGATTTAAACAAGAGCAACATCAAATGGACTGGGGAAAAAATCACAAAGCAAGCCCACTCAGGTTCTTTAGCGTTTAATTCGGCAACAGTCTCATTAGACGACCCAAACAATCCATCTGGAGTCTTTGCAGTGGATATGACCTCATTAACGAATGATGATTTAACGGGTGAATGGAAACAAAAGCTTGAAGGACACTTAAAATCTGACGACTTTTTTTCAGTGGAAAAACACCCTGAAGCAACCTTGGTGATCAAAAAAGTGATTTCTCAAAACAACAACTCTTATCAGCTCACAGGAGACTTAACAATTAAAAGCATTACCCATCCTGTCGATTTTAGTTTGAGTGTTTACGAAGATAGAATTGAAAGTAAATTAACTTTTGATCGGTCAAAATTTGACATTCAATTTGCTTCAGGAAGCTTTTTTGAAAACTTGGGGGATACTCTAATCTTAGATGAAATTACGCTTGACATAACATTACTAAAAATATAAAAATTATGATTTACAAAAAACAAGACCGCCCCAAGTGTGGCTGTGGAAATACGCAAAACCCAGATGGATATTGTGATGGCTCACACTCAAATAATTAAAATTAAGCCCTCTTTTCAGAGGGCTTTTATAGTACAGGCCTGTATCCTCTTTTCGCATTTAGCCGTTTTCTCTACGGCTGAGGCACCACCACTGCGCTTTTAAGCGGTCTAAAATAGGTTTATCTGTTAATTGTGATAGGAAAGTGATTATATTTGTACCACAAACCAATTTAATAATTACAAAATGACCGTACACCAATCCGTATACGCGCTTGCTAAACATATATTCACCTATAAAAAAACACTAATCCCTCTTTTTGTCAGTCTCTTTTGTCTCAACATCACTTACAGCCAATGCCTTGCTGGTGAAGTAAAAGTAACAATTGTCATCACTACAGATGGCTTTGCCAGCGATGGCTATTGGGAGCTTGTTCCAGCGACAAACGCCTGCGGCGTGGGAACCATTGCTTCTGGTGGAAATACAAACGTTGGATGCGCCGGCGGCGGCGCCGAATTAGGTCCTACAGGGGGCTATGCCAATGGTCAGGTTGTCACTGTAGGGCCCTGGTGTGTTACAGAAGGTGAAGATTATGCCATCCACTACATTGATGATTATGCCGATGGCGGTTTTGAATTTGAAGTGCTTGTAAATGGGTATGAAATAGAATACTTTACTGGGGAAACTGGACTCAATGAAGTCTTTACGTTTTCGGCAAGCCAGCCAATGGCATACGACCTGTCTTTAGAATCCACAAACGTGGTGAATTATATGGTTCCAGGAACCTTTGATTTGTCTGCGGTGGTTTCCAATCAAGGAACCACTGAAATAACAGCCTACACCCTTAGCTACTCAATTGACAACGGACCAACACAAACACATGCGGTTACTGGCTCGTCTTTACACTACACCGAAACAGAAGAAATTGAGCATTCAATTCCTCTTAACTTTACAACCTACGGAAACCAAACGGTTATGGTTTGGATTAGTAATTTGAATGGCACGAACCCCGACGAAAACTCTGGAGACGATTTTTTAAATACGACCTTTCAAGTTGGACCAGCAACCCCAAACCTTATCGATCTATACAACGGTGCGGAGGTTACTATAGAACCAATTGCAGGTGCAAGTGATGGCGTTAACCTCCCAACCGATCTTGATTTTCATCCAACTTTGACCAATAGAGAGTTGTGGGTGATTAATAAGGATACTGAAGCCAGTGGTGGAAGCACCGTCACTATTTATGATGCTGGACTCCCAGAACAGACATCAGTTTACAAGTTTGATGTAAGTAATTGACACTTTATGTCCCTTCCTACAGGAATTGCTTTTAGTGATAATGGAAACTGGGCAAGTTCCCCGGGAGTTTTGGACGCAAATCATAGTCCTAACATTGCTGCTCATTTCACAGGTCCTACGCTATGGTCTAGCGATATGGCTATTTATGGAGAAGATCCAGGGCCTGAACTAAATGGAAGTCATTTAGACGCACTTCATTTGAGTCCTCAATGTCAAGGTATTTGTGCGGAAAAAGACAATGTATTTTGGGTATTTGATGGCTATAATGGAGATCTTGTGCGTTACGATTTCGCTGAAGACCACGGCGCAGGTGCAAATTATCATGGTGATGGAATTGTAAAAAGGTATTCCGATGACACGGTCGAAAAAGATCCAGATGATAACGTAGTAAGTCATTTGATTTTAGATGCAGACAAAAAATGGTTATACGTTGTGGACCACGGAAACCAACGTGTGATTCGTATTGATATTACTACGGGGTCCGATCAAGGAGATACGCCTCAGTTTGCAATGAATGAACCCATTTCTGAATATTCTGTTTACACAGAATATACGCAAGAGACAGTTGTTACCGGGTTGGATAAGCCTGCTGGAATCGATGTGATTGGGAATCGAATGATTGTGAGTGAGCATGAATCGGGTCAAATTATTGTTTATAACATCTCTACAATCCCAGCCGTGGAATTGTACAGAATAGAAACCGGAAAAACTACAGTTCAAGGCGTTAAAATTGGTCCTGATGGAAGAATATGGTTCGTCGATCAAAGTACACATGGGGTTTTCAAAATTGAATCGGCAGCATTAGGGGTTTCAGAATTTTCTCTTGAAATGGCTGTCTATCCAAATCCATCTAAGGGAACCATCAATGTGGTGATTGACAACGCTGCAAAGGGGGTCATTGAAGTTCGCACTGTTTTGGGTCAATTGATCAAGACAACCGCAATAACGGGTCCAACAACGCAAGTTGAACTTGAGGTGCAGGCAGGAATTTATTTTGTTCAAATTACACTTGAAGGCTCAAAGTCGGAAACAAAGCGGGTCGTGATTCAATAATTTTTTAAAAAGAAAAAATGGATAAACGCGGGCTCCAATTTTGTTTGTTATTAAACAAAAATTTGTTCTTGTAAAGTCTTTCGTGTTTGAGCTGCTAACCCATTTAATTATAAAAAACAAATTTCTGTTTCCTGCCACTGGAATTATCCTTGTCGCACTTGTGTTAGTTATAATAAATGAGTTTACTGAATTTATTATAAACACGCGTTACGCGTACATGCTTATAATCGCTGCAGTGCTTTTTGGTTTTTGGTTCCCAAAACGTGTGGCTTTAGATAAAAAATGATTTTTTTTTAAATTCCTTATCTTTGAGACATGACGATAGAAGTTTCAAACAATAAAAAAGAGTTTAAGATTGTTGACCATGACAAAGTGGTCCTCAAAGGGAGTCGCACTAAATGGTATTCTTCAGGAATTAACTTTTTTCATAATAGCAAAACCTACGAGATCAAGAAAAAAGGAGTTTGGTCCGCCTCTTTTACTATTTTGGAGAGTGGTCACCCCATTGGAGAGATTAATTGGAGCTTGAAAAAAGGAATAAAATTAATCCTTACTAACAAGCAGAAAGTTACCAATTCGTATTGGCTCAAAACAGAAAAAGTAGGGAAATGGTATGCCCCCGACCAGCAGTATATTCTTTGCGAAAACGGAGAAACCCCCATTTTAACCATTCATTACTCCTTAAAAAAATGGAAAGAATCTTTGGAGGCTGAATTCAGTACTAATGACCACCCCAATTACCTGCTTTTGGCCTGTGCTCTGTTTTTAATGAGGCAACAACAAAGTGCTCAAAGCAGCGCAGCTGCAGGGGGATTTGGGTAGTGGGAAGTGGGAAGTGAAAAGTGAAAAGTGGGAAATGAAAAGAGGAAAGAGGAAAGAGGAAAGAAGAAAGGGGAAAGAGGAAAGAGGAAATTGAAAAGTGGATAGTGAAATTAAGCTCTAAAATTTAGGGAATCAGACGCCAATTTAGTCGTGACGCCATTTATATCAACACAGCTCATGCCGTTCTTCAGCACTAGAAAAGGTGCGAAACTTCCGAGCTCCAAACTATTAAAATGACACCTTTTTCGTTGTATTTTTAACATAATGATTAAAATTTTATGAGTTTTGTAACACTTTAATGACTAATCTTGTTTAACTTTATGAAAAAAACAATGAAAGATTTTATTGAAGCTTACTATCCTATTATACTCGCATTCATCTCTTTTTTAATGTCTGTGACCTTGTGGTTTATGGGAAATAAACTAGAAGGAATTTTTGTAGGAATTTGGGTTCCGTCGATTTTATCGCTTTCCATTGCCATAAGACAAAGAAGAAAAAAATGAATTTACTTATATTTATTTTCGGGTTTATTATTTTTATAGTGTACGTCTATTTCTTGTTGACGATTGTTTCGAAACAACACCGAATCCAACGAAATGAACATCAACAGGCATACGATGAGCATGACATGGACGGCATTGGCAATCAAGGACGATTCCCTACCGCTAAAAATAAGAAAAAAAAGAAGGCTTAAATTAAGGCGTTCGCCGTATTGAGCGCGACCGCTTTGTCTCTCAAAAGCTACGCGAGTGAGTTGTATAAAATTATAAAGTTTAAGACAGTATAAAAGATAGCGGGCGACATCTGAATGATGTTGTCTTTGATTTTAATTCTTACGAAAACTGCCGTAATCATCATAAAGGTTAATAAAAACGAAGCGATAATTAATAGCGTCGAATTGATAATCCCAACGAGTAAGCCTACCCCTCCTAAAAGCTGTAAACACCCCAATAAAATCCGTTGATTTTTATAGCCCCAGCGGGCATATTCGGACAACATCCTTTTGGAAAAAAAAGAAGTTATGCCATAAAAAATAAACGAAATTGCCGAAAATAAGAGAATACTAAGGTTTAAATCCATTCTCTATATTAAGCCATAATTAAAGGCCGCAATAAAGAAGCATAGTAACAAGAGTATAAAAGAAGGAACAAATTTGACTAAAGGGTTTTTTACCTTTACATGACAGTATTGAGCACCGATCATTAAAACAGCCATTAACAGTGAGGCTGGAATTAAAAATTCTGTATACCAAATTCCTAAAATCAAAACGGTCGCTAACGCTATTTTAGAAGCGCCAACAGCATTTCTTACTAAGCTAGAAAGACCATACTGTTTAAATTCTAAGACGATATTTTCATATCTAAAAACCCACACGATAATTACAGATATTGCAACAATAAGCTGCGCCAAGATTGAAATAGTTTCCATAACATTCATTTTTTAATATTATGTTTAAATGTATGGATAAAATATCAAACAAGTGGTGCCAGAACGATTTCTCTTCAATTGGCACACAAATATGGGCTCGATTTTAAGCCTAAATTACTTTTAATATATTATATGTCAATTATTTAAACTTTTTTTATTCTTCTTCTTTTAAATTAAATAGTGATTCGTATACTATTTGGGTTTTTGTACCTTTGAACTATAAACCAATTTATCATACTCCTAACATGTAAACCGTCTGATTCTTAAAGAAAATCATTCACAACAAAATTGCTTACGGCAGGCTCCATGTGACGTTTAAAAATAATAAAACAGATGAAAAAAACATTCCTTCTACACACTTTTGTGTTATTTGCCATGCTTTCAAGTCAAGCAAATTTACAAGCGCAAAATCCGGACGCACAGGATGTCTATGCCGCCACTTTGGTGAGTACAACCACAGCGCCTCAATCGGCAGTCGTGCATTTTGAAGGCACAGGCACAACTTTCAATAGCCTTACCTACAACGTTGTTGATGGGCCAAATCATGGAACTCTAGGGGTCATTAATGGTAGTACGGTAAGCTATACGCCAACAGCTAACTTTGTTGGAATGGACACAAACTTACTCAGACCCCATATAACGCTCTATATAGGTTGATATTTTTGAGGAAGTATCTAACAAATTTGCGCCTTCCCAACCATGACCTTCTTCGGGATAAAAGTGAAACTCATGGGTTACGCCTAAAGTTGTGAGTTTTTCATCCATATCCTCCCCTTGTGACGTTGGAACTAAGGGGTCCATGCCTCCGTAAAACAAAAGCGTTGGTGGTGACGTTGTAGTGGCTCTGTGATAGGGGCTTACAGTTTCTAAAAAATCTATAGAAGGACTTCCAAACAATTGATATAATGACTGATAAGCTGGATGACCGTTATAGGCAGGATCTGTAAAATTAACAGGGCCTACAATGCTACAGACCATATCTACTTGGTTGTTGGTGTCATAAGCGTAACTCCATAACAACGATAAATGAGCGCCTGCACTTAGGCCTATAAAACCAATGTTGTCACTCATGATAAGCGTCGATTTGTTTGAGGAAATATAATCAACCACGGCTGAAACATCGTCTATTTGCATCGGAAATGGCGGGTTTTCTGCGTCCGCTAAGGTATAATTCATGTTAACAATCCCTACATCTGGGTGGGAGGCAGAAAGGAGGCCACTGATTAGTTCCATTTCTGACTTATCCCCTGTAATCCAACTGCCGCCATGAATTAAAATAACGACTTTGGTTTTCATTGTGCGGTTTTTGGGCAGATAAATATCAAAAACTTGGTGGTCGTCTGCGCCATAAGACACATTTTGGGCTATGTAAGCTTGTGGTGCTATTGGAGTTTCAATGTCAGAATCACTCGAACAGCCCAGATAGAGCAGTGCAAAAAGTGATAAAAAAATAATTTTCTTGAATGTGTTCATAAAATACGTTTTAAAGGGGTTTTAGTAAATTTGGGGGATTAAACTTTATAAAGGTTAAACCTACATAAAAATTGCGAAATGATTCCAGTAGGAAACCCATTTTATTCGAAAAAGCGAAGAAATGATCCCAAATTACTAAAAATCGCTAAAAACCTTAGACACAGCTACTAAATCCACAACTTTGCTGGTATTTTTAAATAAAAAATATTATAATTGTGATATAATTCAATTTAAAAAGTGTGAGGTTTAAAAATAAAAAACAACAATAATGAATCTGGTTATCTTCACTTTAGGTACTATCATCTCTTTGCTATTTGTGATGATAACGGCATATGGCGCATATAAAAAAGATAGAAACTGGTTTGCTCTAGGCCTATGTTTTTATCATACAATCCCAATAATTGGAGAGTCATTGCTTTATGCAGAAAATAATAACTTAATGCATATAACTATAATCATGTTGTTTTTGACACTCGTCATAATTACCCTGCCTATAGGCATAAAATATGGGGCAGATAATCCGGCAGCAATGGCCATGGGTAAAAAAATTGGTCTTGCTATTGTCGTAGCAAATTTGTGTCACGGATATCTGATTTTAAGTGAATTGATTCATTATACCCCTATCCATATTGGCTTTTTTCATTTGTGCATGGCCTCAATTGTACTTTATGCAATTATTAGATCACACACATCACCAAACAGTCGTTGGAACTAATCCTTGTGATTAAATCAGCAATGGTTTCATCAAAAAAAAATGAACCCGTATTTAGTCAGCTTTAGGGATTCTAAGATAGCATTGAGAGTTCTCCGTTTTTATAACGAATTTGATTATTCATGCTTTATAAAGGATAAAAACTGTAAGAGCTCTAATCCGACAGTTAATTTTAATTGCAATTTGACATTAAAAATGCTTTTTGTATCTTCGAAAAGAATATAAGTTTTATATTCTTTAACCAATTTAATACACTCAAAATGAAAAAATTAATTTTTATTCTTGCTGTTTTTGGC
>CAJQLD010000021.1 GCA_905479095.1 uncultured Flavobacteriaceae bacterium | reverse complement strand
TTTCACATGAAATCAAAGAAACCATAATTAGTAAACTTGCAAAAATCTGTTTCATCATAATTTAATGTTTTAAATTTTCTTCTTAGACTCTTAAAATCATCTAAGGTTTAATTTAATTACCGCCAACATGTTATATGGAGCATAAAGCTCCTGTATGTATATCCCCATTTCGGGATAATAGGATTTTTTCAGCTTTTCATGAACCAAATTATCTTTTAGTGCATGCGATGCTTCCAAATTGTGCACACTAAAATTCTCAATAAAATAATATCTAAACTTCGGTTAAGCTGCTTACAAAGATTTAGACTCGGGATCATCATCACTCAAACGTATGACATATTTTTTAAATCGCCAAAAATAGCCACAGCAATTTACATTCTAATAACCTGACAATTAGTTGCTTGTATTTTAAAACAAATAAATATTGAGCATAAAAAAAGCGTATTCAATCGAATACGCTTTTTTTTAATTTTAAATCCTTTAATTCAAAGGGAACCCACGGTCACGCATTAAAGCTTCAATCTTAGCATCTCGTCCTCTAAACATTTTATAGGCCTCGGCAGGGTCCATAGAGTTTCTGGGTTCAAATAAATATTTCACTAAACGCTGAGCAACCTCTTTATCATAAAATCCATCTGGTGCTTCTTGAAAAGCTTCAGCAGCATCGGCTGTCAGGACATCCGCCCACATATAACCATAATAGGCAGTCGCATAACCTTCCCCCGAAAATACATGTCCAAAATGCGGCGTGCGATGGCGCATTGGAAGTTCGGTTGGCATTTTTAGCTCTGCCAAGGTTTGTTTTTCAAACGCATCAATATCAATGTTCTCAGGGTCTGCAAGGTGAAGCTTCATATCCATTAGGGCAGACGCTAAATATTCGGTGGTATCAAACCCTTGATTAAAAGTCGCTGCTTTTTTGATTTTTGCAACTAATTCTTGAGGAATGACCGCCCCTGTTTCGTGATGTACCAAAAATTGATTGATGACTTCATCGGTCGATAACCAGCGTTCTAACAATTGAGACTGAAATTCTGTATAATCTCTGACACCGCCATTTAAAGTTGGATATTTCACATTGGAGGAAAAGAAATGCAAGGCGTGTCCAAATTCATGAAAAAAGGTAGTTGCATCATCCCAAGAAACTAATAAGGCTTCGCCAGCTGCGGGTTTTACAAAGTTAGAATTGTTAGAGGCTAACACTGTTTTTTTACCATCAAAGGTCGTATGACTTCGATAGGTGGTTGCCCAGGCACCAGAGCGTTTTCCTTGACGTGCATACGGATCTAAATACCAAAGTCCAATGTGGACTCCTGAATCTTTATCAGTGACTTCCCAAACCTTTACATCTTCTTGAAATACGGGTACACTTCCGTCTGGCACTGGCGTAAACTCATAATTAAATAAGCGGCCCGCCACATAAAACATGGCATCTCTAAGTTTATCAAGTTGAAGGTATTGTTTCACTTCATCACTGTTAAGATCATATTTTGCAACTCTAACTTTTTCGGCATAAAATCGATAATCCCAAGGTTCAATGGTAATGGCATCTCCATTGGAATTGGCAACCGCTTGCATATCGGCCACTTCTTCATGAACACGGGCAATAGATGCTGGCCATACGGCTTCCATTAAAGCCAATGCATTTTCGGGCGTTTTTGCCATACGGTCTTGTAACCGCCATTCGGCATAATTTTTATACCCTAATATTTCGACGCGTTCCCGACGTAATTTTAGAATTTGAGCAATGAGATTATTGTTGTCATATTCATCGCCATTGTCGCCTCGTGAGTAATAATTAGTCCAAACCTGTTTTCTTAAAGCTCTGTTTGTAGAATACGTCAAAAAGGGATCCATAGAAGATCGCGTATTGGTAATCGCAAAAAGGTTTTCTTTTCCTTTTTCGGAAGCAATGGCCGCAGCCGATTTTATGAATCCATCTGAAAGTCCGTCCAACTGATCGGCTTTCAAAAAGGTCACATAGTTTTCTTCATCATGAAGCACGTTATCTGAAAATGTATTGTAAAGGGTTGATAATTCTTTATCAATGGCCGCATAGCGTTCTTTTTTTGCGGCATTTAACTCTGCACCACGCATTTCAAATCCTTTATATGTGAGTTCGACCACCCGTTGTTGGTCGGCTTCTAAGGGCGTTTCTAAAGAGGCGTCGTAAACCGATTTAATGCGATTGAAAAGCGCCTTGTTTTGACTGATGCTTGACGAAAATTCAGAAAGCTTTGGAGCCAGTATAGCTTGTATATCTCTAAATTCTGGCGAAGACATATTAGAACTCATGATGCCGTAATACGAAAAAACGCGGTCCAATTCTGCTCCCGATCGTTCCATCGCAGCGATGGTGTTTTCAAAAGTTGCAGCTTCACTTGAATTGGCAATCGCTTCGATCTCAGAAAGGTTGAGTTCCATGCCTTTTTCAACGGCGGCTTGAATGTCGCTAACATTCATTTGATCAAAAGCTGGAACGCCGCCATACGGGCCTTTCCATTCTTGTAATAATAAATTATGTTCTGGTTTCATAGTTTCTTTACAACTTGTCATAAGTGTGATGAGACTCAAAACAAGTACTTTGGAGTACGAGGTAAATAGTAGTGTTTTCATAAGATACGGTTTTATAGATTTGAATCGTTTGACAATTTACTTAAAATATAATTAGTATTTATTCCAAAATTTCTACTTTCTGGATGAATACATTTTGAAGCGGCCAGTCCGAGCTGTCTGTTGGAACGGCTGCGATTTTATCGACCACATCCATCCCGTTTATAACGGTTCCAAAAACGGTATAATCGCCATCTAAATGATGGGCACCTCCTTGCTGTTGTACAATGAAAAACTCAAAAGGAGAAGCTAGTTTATAAGGGTTTTCTATGCTACTACTTGGCATACTCACCATTCCACGATTGTGTTTGAAGCCTTTGTCATGATCATTTGGAAGTAAGTATTTCCCAATTTTTTGACGTTTTCGCAAGGTAGGTCGATCATCGCTATTGCCACCTTGAATGACAAAATTTGGGATGACTCTGTAAAACTGTGTTTGGTCAAAATATTTTTTTTTAGTCAGGTAAATAAAATTAGAGCGGTGAAACTTTGTCGCTTCAAACAATCGAATGTCAATTAATCCAAAATCAGTGGTGATTCTTACGGTCGTTTCTGAATTTTTTTTGTCGTACTCTAAGAAAAATTCCATCACATTTTTATCATTCAAAATAAAATCAGATTCTTTTTTTTCTGGATTAACATCTTTTGTGATAGGAGTAGAGGTACTTTTTTTAGGATCTATTTTATTCACTTTAGTTTTCTTATCTTCACAACTAAATAGTGTACTACCTAAAAATAAAATAATTAATATTCGCATGGAGACCACTGGTTTACAGAACTGTAATATATGAGATTTAAAGCATTTGAAAAAGCGATTTCTGAAATAAATAAACAGAGTTTACCGGGCTTGGAGGCGCAGTTAAAAATGGCGCCTTGGTTTCGAAAAAAATTAATGGAGCAGTACAAGGAAGATCGTAAAACGGCCAAATTAGCGGCTGTACTTGCCTTATTTTACCCGAGTAACAAAGGAGATACGCTTTTAGTTTTAATATTACGAAAATCCTACAAAGGCGTCCACTCCGCCCAAATTGGCTTCCCTGGAGGGAAACCAGAACTCGAAGATGCTTCTTTGAAAGATACCGCTTTGCGTGAGACTTGGGAAGAGATTGGCGTTCCATCTAATAAAATCACTGTTTTAAGGGAATTAACCTCTATTTATATTCCACCAAGTAATTTTCAGGTGTCTCCTTTTTTAGGAATTTCAAAGGATCTGCTTCGTTTTACACTTCAGGCTTCAGAAGTTGATGCTGTTCTCGAAGTGTCCTTAACAGACTTTTTGAATGATTCCTTTGAAGTAACTTCAGAAGTCGAAATAGCTTCTGGATCTTCTACGGAGGTTCCTGCATTTAATTTAAACAACCATATTGTTTGGGGGGCTACCGCCATGATGCTCATGGAAATTAAAACGATGTTAAATAAAATTTTTAAAAAAATAGCGTAGGTTTGCAAAACCAATTTTAACAATCTTTATGGGGCTTTTAAAAAAAAATATTTTCGGTCAATATCTATTTCTCAAAAAATGGGTCATTCGTCTTGCAGGTGTATTAAGTCACCGACGCTATCGAGGGTTTAATGAGCTTCAAATAGAAGGGTCTGATATTTTACGAAATTTACCTCATAACAACGTTTTGTTTATTTCTAATCATCAAACGTATTTCGCAGATGTGATGGCGATGTTTCATGTATTTAATGCAGCCCTGAGTGGGCGCGATGACAATATTAAAAATGTAGGTTATTTATGGAACCCGAAATTGAATGTCTATTTTGTGGCTGCTAAGGAGACGATGAAGTCTGGATTACTTCCAAAAATATTTGCGTATGCGGGTTCTATAAGTATTGAACGTACTTGGCGCGCTTCTGGTGAAAATGTCAATCGACAAGTTAAAATGAGTGATATTTCTAATATTAATAAAGCCTTAAATGATGGGTGGGTTATTACGTTCCCACAAGGAACCACAACGCCTTTTAAGCCCATTCGAAAAGGAACGGCTCATATTATTAAACACTACAAGCCTATTGTTGTCCCGATTGTAATTGATGGGTTTCGACGTTCATTTGACAAAAAGGGGATTCGTGTAAAGAAGAAAAATATTCTTCAAACTATGGAAATTAAAGCCCCTTTGGAGATAGATTATGAGAACACATCAATCGATCAAATCGTAGAAAAAATTGAGTATGCTATCGAGCAACATCCTTCATTCTTAAAGGTTATTTCTCAAAAAGACCTTTTAGAAACGGAGTCTCTTAATAAAAAAAGAAACTGGTAATTTTAGAATGCTTTTTCTAGCACTTTCAAATCTTTGTAGTTCGATTTCAATCGCTTTAGTAAAAGCCCATAAATCAGATAATAAAACCCTATCAAAACGGCTGCAATGACGGCCATTGCGAGCACACTTAATCCCACAACTATTAAATAAAATATATAAATATTATTGGCGCCCTCAGATTTGATATTCGTAAGCATCGTTTGAACTTCTGGGTTGTTTGTCAGTTCGATATAGACTCCCAAAACAATAGAAATACACATAAACCCAAGATTGAAAATCACGTATTGCTTAACTGTTTTACGTGTTTTTAAAATTTGTTCCATCAACATTTTTGTATTGTCTGTTGCTGAAATACTTTTGTAGTTTTTATAAAACAAATTGAAAAAAACAAATAAAACCAAGTATCCAAAAATAGTCAGAGGATAAAAAATGTGTTCAACATTATAGCTTTTCATTTTTTCTAAACTCTCTGATCCGTCAAAAAGAAATGAAATCAAGGTCCATACGACAAATTCTAAAAGACTAATAATAAAGATCCACTTCACGATCGAAGACGATTTCTTATTAATTAATTTATAAAGTTGTTCATTATTTAGGGTTGGATAGTTCGTAGAAGACTTATCCCAATCTTTTTTTAGTAGTTCTAATTCATCCATAATTAAGAATTTAACTGGGTTTTTAATTTCGTTTTAATACGATTCATACGTACGCGTGCATTGACTTCGCTAATTCCTAGTGTTTCACTAATTTCTTTATAATTTTTGTTTTCTAAATACAAGAAAACAATTCCTTTATCGATATCGTTTAGTTTTCGTACGGCACCATATATAAGTTTCAGTTGTTCGTCCTTGGTATCATCATATTCTTCATAGGATAATTTATATTTCACCGATTCGATCCGTTGACTTTGTACGTGTCGTAAGGATTTTCGATATAAAGTAATAGCCGTATTTAATCCGACGCGATACATCCAAGTACTAAATTTTGAGTCGCCTCTAAATTTAGGAAACGCTTTCCATAACTGAATTGTAATTTCCTGAAACAGATCTTTATGAGCATCAGAATCATTTGTGTAGATCCTACAGATCTTATGTACAATGTTCTGGTGTTCCTGTAAAAGGGTTACAAAATTTTGTTCTGTTACTGATTTCAAATTGGTTATCTAGTTGAAATATTAGTATCTCAATTTACTAATTTGTTACACTTATTATTAAAAATTATAAATCTTTTTTAAGAAGTTCTCCCGCTTCAATCTTGAATGGTAATTGATTTTGTCGAGGTGGATATAAACAAGTCGTGAATTCAGAGAACGCACAAGGAGGATTGTATAGGTAGTTAAAATCTAAACGAATGCTGCCATTTGTATCGGGCAACTCAAGATACATATAACGTCCACCGCCATACGTAGTTTCTCCGGAGGTTAAATCGGCAACCATGAGGATGCCTTCACTTCCAACATCTAATGTGTAATTATTTTTTTTGTAGGTAAAATGAACTTGTCCAATAAAATTAGTGACCTCCTTGATCCCTAATTTTGAAGCGACGGTTTCTTGCTGAGCGGTTTCAAAGTATTTAAAGTTAGCATCGAAAATAAAATCTGAATTTACATCAGAACTTTTAAACCCCTTAAACGCTTTTATAGCGGAGTTTTTAGAATCCCAAACTCTTAGATACAGTGAGCCAGAACGGGTGATGACTTGCCATTTTAGGGCTTTGTAAGTTAGTTGTACAGAATTTCCATAGGCATCAATTGGCAGGGCTAAAGTTTCGATTTGATCGCCAGTTTCAGTGGACACTTTTATGTTTTTTGCAGCTTGAAATTTAAGACCTTTTTCTGATAAATGGATGCTACCAACAGAGGAAGGTAAGTATTCAATATTCAAAACGAATTGATTTGACGCTGCTTTTCCAAAGGAGTTAGAAATAGAATCTAATTTAAATAATCCTGTCAATTCTAAGTATTTGACACGATTTTTGGATCTCAGTTCTCGATTTTGGTTCAGCGTATTTAAATAGTCTGAATCTAATGATGCTTTTTTATTTGTTGTGTGATTACAATTGAAAAAGAGTCCTATAAGTAAACTGATTATAAAATACTTTTTCATAGCTCTTATTTTTTCGGGGTGGTATTCGCCCCTTTTGGCGGCATAGGTCCTCTTAAGTGAATAATTAAACCGTCTAAGAAGTTTCTCAAAAATTGATCACCACATTCCATGTATTTTTCGTGGTTTTCATTTCTGAAAATTGCATTAAGTTCACTTTTAGTGATTTTGAAGTCTTTCAAACCGCAAATTTTTACAATATCATCGTCTCTTAATTTATGAGCGACTCTAAGTTTTTTAAAAATATCGTTATTATTTAATCCCATAGCAACAAAGGTAGTATTTTTAAAACGTATTAATCAACTGGATTGATGTCAAATGATGAGCTTTAAAGTTAAAAAAAAACTTTAATTGATTTTAAATAATTTTCTGAATTGGTAGTATCAGTCTAAAGATTCAATTTCTGTGCTGCTTACTCGATAATTCCTGCACAACTGACTCTACTTCCTGCAGCACCAGAGGGTTGGGAGCTATAATCATCGGTTCCTTGATGGATAATGACGCCTTTTCCAAGAATATCTTTAGTGGGATCGCCACAACCAATACACCATTCATCAGTACTAAATTCAACGACCGTTTCTGTTTCTGAATTCACCATAAAATTACCAATATCCCCTTTGTGGTACCCGGTTTCAACGCCCCATTTTCCATGTGGTTGGTTGGTGGGATTCCAATGGCCACCAGCAGATTTCCCATCAACAGAGCTACAATCACTCGTTTGGTGAATATGAATTGCGTGTAAGCCATCTGATAATCCTGAAACTTTGGCATTCATTTTTACCATGCCATTCGTTTCGGTAAAAAGAACGACCCCACTGACATTACTGTCACTTTTTGGGTTTAAGCTAATAGAAAGTGTTTTTGATTTTTGAGCGTTTTCAATATTCTCTATTGTTTTGGATGTTTTTGAATCTGATTTTTTAGGTTCAGATTTACATGCTATGACGAATACACTAAGAGTAATTAAGGAAATTAATTTTTTCATAATCTAAAAATTTATTTTATCGAAAGTTAATTAAAAAATCAGAACCTTCGGATTTTATTGTTTAATATTTTTGAACCGTTTAGATTTTGTCTAACCACCTGTCGCGTAAATTTTAGAGTGACTATGGGTTTATTTTTTTGGTGAGTTGGCTGCTTGGTTTAAACCGAACTACTTGTTTAGAAGGTATGAAAATAGGGGCGTTGGTTCTCGGATTTCTTCCATTACGAGCGGTTCTTTCATAAACAGACCAACTTCCAAACCCTTGCAGACTCATTCGTTTACCATCCATTAAAGTCTCACTTATGCCGGTTACCAAGGCTTCTAGTGCTTTGTTCGCAGCGGATCGAGAAATACCTGCATTCAGTGCCATTTGGTCAATCAAGTCGTTTTTTGTCATGTGTACTAGTTATTAAATCATTTTAGCATTTTCATCAAATGTAAACCCATTTAAAAAAGAGACGGCATCCATTTGTCGTTTTCCAGGGAATTTAAAATTGATGAGTTCAATAAATCCACCCTTAACGGCGACCTTAATTGCTTTTTTAGAAATTATGAGGTGTCCAGCTTTAAATTCGTGTGGTTCAGAATGTTTCACAACCTCATACAGTTTAACATTTAAAAGGGCCTCGCCATTGGACAAAAGTCCCCAAGCAGCAGGGTAGGGATGGAGTCCCCGAACCTGGTTATAAATCGCGTCCATTGTAGTATTCCAATCCACTTTACAATTTTCCTTATTTAACTTATAAGCCGTTTTGGTTTCTTTTAGAGGTTGCGTCGTGGTTTTTACGGTTCCATCTTCAATGGTTTTGATGGTTTTTAAGACCAATTCACTTCCTAAATGCATCAGTTTATCATGTAATTCTCCTGCATTTTCTGTAGGATGAATGTCAATTTTAGATTGTAAAATAACCGCACCTGTATCAATTTTTTCATCAATAAAAAAGGTGGTAGCACCCGTTTCATTTTCTCCGTTGATAATCGCCCAATTTATGGGAGCAGCCCCACGATAATCAGGGAGTAAAGAAGCGTGTAAATTAAAGGTTCCTAAAGCGGGCATTTGCCACACAACTTTTGGGAGCATTCTAAAGGCCACTACAATTTGAAGATTGGCTTTTAAATTTTTTAAATCATTCAAAAAAGAATCTTCTTTTAAGTTAGTTGGCTGTAAAATGGTCAACCCTTTAGACTTAGAAAACACTTTGATGGCCGATTCATGAAGTTTTTGACCTCTTCCTGCAGGCCGATCAGGAGCAGTGATAACCCCTACAATCGTGTATTTATGTTTCAAAAGCCCCTCTAATATAGTGACTGCAAATTCTGGAGTCCCCATAAATACAATACGGATGTCTTCTTTTTTCATAACGTTTTGAGTTGGTATGTATTTCTTTCTGTAATTTCAATTAGCCCTCTTTCCAAAAGATTTGCTAAAATAGCGGTTAATGTGTCACGACCAAATGAACTTAAGGTTTCAAGTTTTCGAGACGAGAGCGAATCTTTTTTTAGCAAAGTTAAGATTGTTTGTGTATCATTTTTAGAAAATGAATTGTTTTTTGAACGTTCCAAACAACTCGAACAAATTCCACATGCTTTTGAATCTGTTTCTTCAAAATATGAAAGTAGTTTTTGACTTTTACAAAGGCCATCATTTTTGACATAATCAAATACGGATTGAAGCTGTGCTTTTTTTAAATCGTGTTGTTGGGTTACAATTTTTGAAATTCTATGAATTGTTTTATCGTCTTCTCGCGGTTCTATAAACGTAATTTGAGCATCGGTTTTAGAAGATTCGAATGCCACAATTTCAGCGGTATTTAAAGCCGTTAATTCTGCAATGACTTGAGCTTCTGTTAGGTTTGTTTTTTTAGCAATGACCTGGGTGTAAATTTCTGTTGAATGCTCAAAGACCCCTTCATGCGTTCTTAAAATAACCTTAATAATTAGAGCTTGTTTTGGATGTTTTTCAAGGTAATTGAACAAGGCCGTATTTCCAATTTTAATCTGAATAAAGGCCGTGTTTTTAAATCGTTCTTCTAACGTAATAATACTGGTACGATCTAGAATTCGGAGCGCATTATAAGTCAATGCAGAAGGGAGTTTATAGGTGCTGCAAAATAATTTAAAGTTAAAACTATGAACTGCATTTACACCTTCTCCGTATGAAATCTGGAAATAATTACACAGTCGCTTATAAATAGTTTTTAAATAGTTTATATCTGGTAAAGCATTAATATATTGGTTTTTAGAATCCGTTTCATCCGAAGTATTCCGAAGAATCACAGCGTATGCATTTTCATTATTTCGTCCCGCTCGTCCAGCTTCTTGGTAATAGCTTTCTAAACTTTCAGGTAAATTATGATGAATCACGGTTTGTACATTTGCTTTATCAATTCCCATTCCAAAGGCATTGGTAGCCACCATGACTTGATTTTGATTCGTGGTCCAAAGATCAAATTGGGTGTCTTTTTCTTTCGGACTTAACCCGCCGTGATAGTAGCCGCTTGTAACTCCAATTTTATTTAAATAGTTTGAAATTTCAAGCGTTGCTTTTCGGTTTCGAACATATATAATAGAAGCTCCCGAATATTTTTTTAAAATTTGAACCGTTTTGAAGTATTTATCTTCACAATCCAAGGTCAAATAAGCCAAGTTAGGGCGTAAAAACGACGTCTTCAAAATCTGTGGGGCAATACAATCCAATTGAGTACAAATATCGTTGACTACTTTAGACGTTGCAGAGGCCGTCAATCCAATGACATTCACAGTAGGGTGTAAGGTTCTGAGGGATTTAATCTCTCTATAAGCGGGTCTAAAATCATGTCCCCATTGACTAATACAATGCGCTTCGTCGACCGCAATTAGATTAACATTCATTTGTTTGATGCGTTCTTGAACTAAATCTTGTTGCAGCCGTTCGGGAGACAAGTAGAGAAATTTATAATTCCCATAAATACAATTATCCAACATTCGATCAATATCATCGTAACTAAAACCACTCGTAAGGGCCATGGCTTTAATCCCTTTTGCTTTCAGTGTATTGACTTGATCTTGCATCAATGCAATGAGTGGCGATACCACAATACAAATACCGTCTTTGATAAGTGCCGGTATTTGAAAACAAACCGATTTTCCACCACCCGTTGGTAGAAGTGCAATACAGTCTTCATTCGCTAAAACCGCTTCTATGATCGCTTCTTGCTGGGGTTTAAATTCTGAAAACCCCCAATAGTGTTCCAATAATTCAATTGGATGCTTCATTCATGAGAATTTAAATGATTTTTAATAAATTCAATGCGTTCTTCAATGGTTCCAAAAGGAGTGTCAATAATGGTATATCCGTGTTCCGTATAAGATTTAACTAGAAAGTCATGAATGATAAGGGCTTGTTCAAATGTTTCGTAACGTTCATTGTCTTGCTCATAAATTGCTTTCCAGGGTTTTAAGATGAATACCTTGTCATACTGGTGTTGATTGCAAATCGTTTTAAAAGATTCTGGATAGCTGCTTTTTAAATAGTCTAAATACGCCACAACATCTGGGAGGCCACGATCAAAAAACACCAATTTATCAGAAAGTTTGTCTGCATCTAAAAACTGTTTTTGACGTCCCAATAAGAGTTGTTCACTAAATAATAAAGGATCTTCCAAAAACAATTGCTCAATGCCTTTTTCTTGTGCTTCGAGGGTGATTTGCCTAGAAATTTCTTCCATACAATAATAGCCTTTTGCCTTAAGGGCGTTAATTAAAGTTGTTTTGCCTGTACTAGGACCACCAATCAATGCTATTTTTTGAGTATTCAAGTTGTTTTGTTTAATTCTTGTAAAATTCGTGATTTAAAAGGGAAATAAAAAATCAGATATAATGTATATTTGCGGACTTAGAGTTAAACAATGGATAAATCATCTAACCCAGAAGCGTTTTATAATAATTTAAAGGAAAAGCTATATGACACTTCCGTATGGCCTTCTGAATATTTGTATAAGTTTATTGTTAAAACAGACCTTTCAAAAATCAAAACGATTGAGTCTATTTTTGATAATCTGGGAGCGGTAATCCATACAATTCCTTCTAAAAAAGGGAATTACACCAGCGTTTCAATTAACGTAGTAATGCGTACCCCTGAGGACGTAATAGTAAAATATAAAGAAGTTGGAAGCCAAGTTGAAGGCGTTATTTCCCTGTAAATTCACTGCTTTTAATCAACTTTTAAAATACTATTAGACTCACACTATTTTTTTGTATTTTGCAAGCACTTAATTTTTTAAAACAAAGATCGCCTACATGACAGCGTTAACAGATCAACTAGAATATAATACAGAACGAGAACACTTAATCATTCCTGAATATGGAAGACATTTACAGAAAATGATTAACCATGCTGTGGCTCAAGACTCTAAAGAAGAACGGAATCGCCTCGCAAAGGCTATTATTTCTGTTATGGGAAACATGCAACCTCACTTACGTGATGTGCCTGATTTTCAACACAAACTTTGGGATCAATTATTTATCATGTCTGATTTAAAATTAGATGCAGATTCCCCTTTTGAGAAGCCAACAGAGGAAATGTTAAGCATAAAGCCAGCGCCTTTAAAGTATCCTCAAAACTTTCCGAAATATCGTTTTTACGGAAATAACATCAAAACCATGATTGATGTAGCCAATACTTGGGAAGCTGGTGAAATGAAAGAAGCTTTGGAATATACCATTGCCAATCACATGAAAAAATCATTCCTAAATTGGAATAAAGATACAGTAGAAGATGTGGTTATTTTTGGACATCTTTTTGAATTATCGGATGGAAAAATTGACTTACGTAATAGCAAGGAAGCGTTAAGTGAAGTGTCTAGTTTACTTAAGGTACAACGCAAATTTACCTCTCAAAAGAAACCAGCCAAAAAGAACAACAACCATCAAAAAAATCGAAAACGTTACTAGGACGAAGAAAGAATAGAACGTAACGCTAACTACTCATTAAAATCACTCAACATTGAAAACTTTTAAAATTGAAGGCGGACACCAATTAAAAGGGGCCATTCAGCCACAAGGTGCCAAAAATGAAGCCCTTCAAATATTATGTGCCGTTATATTATCTCCCGATAAAATTACGATTCACAATATCCCCGATATTATTGATGTCAATAAGCTTATTGTTTTATTAGGAAAACTGGGCGTTAAAGTTGAAAAGTTAGCAAAAGGCAGTTATTCTTTTCAGGCCGATGCGATTAATTTAGAGTATTTAGAAACGGAAGCTTTTAAAGTCGATGGTCGTGGTTTACGTGGATCCATCATGATTGTAGGGCCGCTTTTAGCGCGCTTCGGAAAAGGATATATTCCAAAACCAGGCGGTGATAAAATTGGACGTAGACGTTTAGATACGCATTTTGAAGGGTTTATTAAACTAGGAGCCAACTTTAGATACAACCGAGAAGATCATTTCTATGGGGTCGAGGCAAAAGAACTTAAGGGGACTTATATGTTGCTCGACGAAGCCTCTGTTACAGGGACTGCCAATATTGTGATGGCTGCTGTTTTAGCCACAGGAACCACCACTATATACAATGCTGCTTGTGAACCGTATCTACAGCAACTTTGTAAAATGCTCAATAGAATGGGCGCCAAAATTTCGGGGATTGGCTCAAATATGCTCACCATTGAAGGGGTTAAAATCTTGGGAGGTACCGAACATACGATGTTGCCCGATATGATTGAAATTGGAAGTTGGATCGGATTAGCGGCAATGACCAAAAGTGAATTAACGATTAAAAATGTCAGTTGGGATGATTTAGGTGTGATTCCAAATGTGTTTGGAAAATTAGGAATTACTATTGAAAGAAAAGGCGAGGATATTTTTATTCCTGCCCATACAGACGGCTATGAAATTCAAAACTATATTGATGGTTCAATTTTAACCATTTCTGATGCCCCTTGGCCTGGATTTACCCCCGATTTATTAAGTATTATTTTGGTGGTTGCAACACAAGCAAGAGGCAGTGTTCTTATCCATCAAAAAATGTTTGAAAGCCGTTTATTCTTTGTCGATAAGTTGATTGATATGGGCGCAAAAATTATCCTTTGTGACCCACACCGTGCGTCTGTGATTGGACATGATTTTAAATCAAGCCTAAAAGCAACGACTATGACCTCTCCAGATATTAGAGCGGGCGTCTCTTTATTAATCGCGGCACTTTCTGCCAAAGGAACCTCAACAATCCACAATATTGAACAAATTGATCGTGGTTACGAAAATATTGATGATCGCTTGCGTGCTATTGGTGCCAAGATTGAACGCATTGACTCATGAACATAGAAAAAGCACTTCAAGAACGTAGCCAGCAGGCCTGTGAGCTTTGTAAAGCCACTGAAAACCTAAACGTTTATACGCTTCAACCCTCCAAGAAAATAGACCTTACGGATAGTATTTATGCATGTAAAACGTGTACCTCACAAATCGAAGATTCAGATTTAATTAATCCCAACCACTGGCGGTGTCTTAATGACAGTATGTGGAGTGAATTTATTCCTGTACAAATTATCGCATGGCGCATGTTAAATCGCGTCATTTCAGCCGGTTGGTCTCAAGATTTGATAGACATGATGTATTTGGACGATGAAACATTAGAGCTGGCAAAGGCGCTTGGCGATGGTGTGGAAGAAGGGACCAAACTTATTCACAGAGATGTGAATGGCGTTATTTTAGAAACAGGCGATAGTGTGGTTCTAATTAAAGATTTGAAAGTCAAAGGGACGAGTATGGTTGCCAAACAAGGGACCGCAGTGAGACGCATCTCATTAGATCATGAAAATGAGACTTATATTGAAGGGAAAGTTGATGGGAAGCACATTGTGATTATCACTCAATATGTCAAAAAACTATAGCTACTTCGCTAGGGCTTCTTTATACGTTGTGAGGCAACGTTCTCTAGCAAATTTATGATCCACCATTGGCGTAGGATACGTTAACTCCTGATACTCTGGCACCCATTTTTTAATGTATGTATGCGCTTTGTCGAAATTAGTGACTTGTGTCGTCGGATTGAAAATTCTAAAATACGGCGCAGCATCAACCCCACATCCAGCCACCCATTGCCAATTACTTACATTGCTTGAAAGTTCAAAGTCATGGAGCTTTTCTGCAAAATAAGCTTCACCCAAACGCCAATCGATCAAAAGGTGCTTACACAAAAAACTACCCACCAACATACGAACGCGGTTGTGCATAAATCCAGTTTGATTTAACTCTCGCATGCCAGCATCTACTAGTGGATAGCCGGTAGTACCATCACACCATTTTTTAAATTCTTCGGGATCATTACGCCATTTAATGGCATCATATTGTGGTTTAAAACTCCGTGTAACGGTATGCGGAAAATGCCATAAAATCTGCATAAAAAACTCACGCCAGATTAATTCTTTTAAAAAGGTGATATTTTCATGTCGAATCGCTTTAGCGACGATTTCCCGAACACTCACGGTTCCAAATCGTAAGTGAGGCCCTAATTTTGAAGTCCCATCAACTGCAGGGAAATTTCGTGTGGCTTCATAATTCTCTATAATCTCTTTTTCAACCTTGTAGGGCGCAACTTTAACGGGATTGGGTTCAAATCCTATAGCATTCAAATCGACCCAATTCAATGACTTTGATTTATGTGTATGGTCCAATAAGTTCTCCGAATCAAACGCCCTACAGTCTTCTGAATTAAAGGCTGCTAACCATTTTTTAGAGAAGGGTGTATAGACTTTATATGGCAGTCCATCGTCTTTTGTAATTTGATTTTTCTCAAATATAACCTGATCTTTGTAGGATTTAAAAGCGATCGATTTTGATTCTAATAATTTTGAAATAGCGGCGTCTCTTTCAAGTGCATAGGGCTCATAATCATGATTGTAATACACGGCACTCACATCAAACTCATTTGTAATTTTATCTAATATAACTTCTGGTGATCCATGGTAAACAGCCACACCACTTCCGTGTGTTTGTAAACTTGCATTGATTTCAGTTAGCTGGTGGTGAATAAATTCAACTCTTGCGTCATTTTTAGGTAAGGATTCCAAAATAGCAGGATCAAAAATGAAAATAGGAAGTACCGCTTCCTTGGCCTGTAAAGCTTCAAATAATCCGTGGTTATCGTGCAGTCTTAAATCTCTTCTAAACCAAAATAGGGAAACTTTTTTTTTCATTAGTACACTCCAAATAATTCGATTAATTTCTTTTGTCTGTGGGCAAAAATCTCTTCTAATTTAGGCTTCACAATAAACGGGTGTACCAATTGCCCAAGCCAACCAAGTGGCACTTTATAGTCAATGATATCTTCCATTTCTACACCGCCATCAATTGCTTTAATAAAATGCTTGTGATGCCAAAGCGCGTAGGGTCCATACCGTTGTTCATCTACAAAATAGTGTTGGTCTTTAACTTGGGTAATTTCAGTGACCCATTTGGTTTTGATTCCTAAAATTGGTGTTACAATATATTGGATGATTTGTCCTGCATACATGGGACGATCGGCCCCCGATATGATATCAAAACTCATATACTCTGGCGTAATGGTTTTTAGATTTTTTGGATTTGATAAAAATTCCCAAGCTGTTTCCACACTAATAGGGAAATTTTGCTTTTTATGTAATCGGTATAATTTCATTTTAATTGTATAATGCGATGTATAAATTTAAAGAAGTCGCTATTAATAACCAGATGCAATAGGGGAGGACATAAAAAGTTTTGTTTTTAAGCGAATGTTTAAACGCCACAAGAAAATAGAACATCAGTAAGGTTAAAAAAAGAATATTAAGCAAGCCTAAGGTGATGAGTTGTTGGTTGAAAAACAGGTAGTTCCAGAACACGTTTAATACAAATTGAAAACTAAATAATAGAATTACTTTTTGAGATCGGTCTGTTTGAATGAGATACGCCATATACACAGAGAACAGCAGCATAATACTACTCCAGGCCACACCAAAAACCCATCCATGAGGCGTCCAAGGCGCTTTATTAAGAAGAATGTACCAATCTGATTGTGGACCACCGTTCATGAGCCAAGTTCCAATACCAAGTGCACTAAAATTAATGATTATAAAAAGGATTAATCCTTTGTAAAATTTCATTTAATCTCTAAGATTTTCGATTTCATTTAAAATCGACTGTGCTTCTGCATATTTAGCGTCACTCGCAGAGCGATCTGTAGATGAAAGTTGATGCCATTCTGACATTAATTTTTTGTAACGTTCCTGAAGTTTTTCAATCGGTGATTTTTTCTTAAAAATTCCAAACATGATTTATTTAAATTGGCGGGTTATTTTACTACTTAATGGTTTTGTGATTGAATAAAAGTAATCTACAAACTGTCCGTTTCCATCGATCAAATACTTTTGAAAATTCCATTTAACGGAAGTGCTTTTAACACCATTCATATCTTTTTTAGTTAACCATTGATAGAGTGGGTGTTGCGAATCTCCATTAACATCAATTTTCTCAGTCATTAAAAATGTAACACCGTAGTTTTTTTGACAAAAGGATTGAATCTCATCAGAATTCCCAGGTTCTTGGCCACCAAATTGATTGCAAGGAACTCCTATTACCATCAACTTATCTTGATACGTATCGTATAGTTTTTGAAGGTCTTCATATTGTCCAGTAAAGCCACATTCAGATGCAACATTCACAAACAGAAGGTGTTTTCCTTTGTACTCGTTTAGATTGATGGGACTGCCATCAATACTATTTATTTCAATGTTATATAAAGACATACTTTGGTTAATTTTTGATTGCGATTTAGATTGAATTGAAAATGTTATTACAGCTATGATAACCACTACTATTAATAATCTCATTTTATAATTTTAGAGACACAATCCCGCAATCTAAGTTAAATATTTGTCCTGAAATTGATTTAGACACATCCGAAATTAGGTATTCAGCCATTGCAGCGACTTCTGAAGGTGCTAAATATTTTTTGAGAGGATGACGCTGAATTGTACTTTCAATCATACGTTCATTTCTAAGAAATTTAGCTGCTAATTCCGTGTCTGTAATCGTTGGCGCAATTGCATTCACTCGAATGGTAGGTGCTAAGTCAGCAGCCACTGATTTTGTGAGTCCTTCAACTGCGGATTTTGCCGTGGCGACACTTGCATGAAAAGGCATTCCTAATTTTGTGGCAACCGTACTAAACAACACAATTGAAGCCGATTCACTCTGTGACAGAGCTTTTGTATAGGCTTGAATTGATTTAACGGCACCAATCACATTGATTTCAAAATCCGTTCTAAAATCATCTAATTTTAGCCTATTAAAAGGTTTTAAGTTGATGCTTCCTGGACAGTAGATTAAGCTATCCGCTGCTTCAATTTCTGGTAATTCATCCGTTAATATATCACAAGTATGGTGCGATAAATTAGCATGTTGGAAATCTGGTGGGGTTCGGCTGATGTTGACGACTTCATACTCCTTAAGAAGATTTTCGGTAATTGCTTTTCCAATGCCTTTACTCCCCCCAATAATAATAATTTTTTTCATGCTCTTAGTGGACGCCCTTTTAAACGTTTTTCAATTTTTTGTTTTATCGCAGTTAAGCGTTTCATTTGATCCATTAATTTAGGATCTTGACTGGTTTTATAAATCTCGTTGATTCCCAATATTAATCCTTTTACTTCTCTTGATGCTTCGATTCGCTCACTCGTCGTTTTAAATGTGAGTGGTTTGAGTTCAAAAGCTTCAGCTTGTTTAATAACATCCATAGTTATAGTTTTAAATAATTTTGTAATTCAGCAATTTTTGCTGAGGTATTAAATGCACCACCATAAAAAGCGGTAACAGTTGCAGAGGTATCGTCTTTAATTCCTCTAGAGGAAACACATAAATGCTTCGCGTCAATAATGACAGCTACATCTTCGGTTCCTAATATGCCTTTTAATTCTTCTGCAATTTGATTGGTCAATCGTTCTTGAACTTGTGGCCTTTTGGCGTAATACTGTACAATTCGGTTCAATTTTGATAAACCAATTACTTTTCCTGATGAAATGTAGGCAACATGCGCTTTCCCAATAATGGGAACAAAGTGATGTTCACAGTTCGAATAAAAAGTAATGTCTTTTTCAACCAACATCTGGTTGTATCGATATTTATTTTCAAATAACGCAACTTTTGGTTTATTTTTAGAGTTTAATCCAGAAAATATTTCATCAATATACATTTTTGCAACACGTTCAGGAGTTCCCTTAAGAGAATCGTCTGTAAGGTCTAATCCTAAAACATCCATTATTTCTTCAAATAAAACAGCAATTTTCTTTTTCTTTTCTTGGTCGGATACTTTAAAAGCGTCTTTCTTCATTGGCGTTTCTAAGCCCGTAAAAAGGTGGTCATCACCAATTTCATGGTTCGAAAATCCATTTAACAGATCCTTTTCATCTTCAGTAACTTGATTATTCATAATTTATTTTAACGCTTTGATATTTTGTTATGAGTTATTTGTCGTTGTCTCGTGCATTTAAATCTTCCAGATTCAAATGATCTTAATTTTTGGTGTTTTGTTTTTCTACCTTGAACCCGTGCTCGCCACAATCGGAAACTTTTGGGTTTCATGTAGGTACGCATAATTTTGATTACTTCTTGTTCACTCAATTTGAATTGATGTTCAATCGCTTCAAAAGTCGTGCGATCTTCCCAAGCCATTTCTATAATTCGATCCAATTCTACAGTATTAAAATTCATGATACAGGAAGTTTATATTGTTCGTCAAACTGTATTTTTTCTTCCAATAAAGATCTTAAAAAATTCTTATTTTCATAGAAATTTCTCGACTTTTTGAAGTGGATGAACTTTCCTTGAGCATGAATACTCATCCCATCTGTTTTGTATACTACCAAATGATAAAATGGGATGGCCCATGTGAAATTCTGTTGTCCTTTAGTGATATGAATTAAAATGCCTTTTTTTCGCATTTCAATATTAGCATAATTTAGATCGGAAACCGTATTTAAAATTGGATTTAAGTTTACACTTACTTTGTCGACAATCATCCGTTTTGAGCCAACGCCACGGCGTTTTATAGCTTCAAAGAAAGTGTAAGGTTTGCCAACAAAATTTTCAAATATTTGTCGATGTTCCTTGTTGTAGTATGTTGTATCTAGAACCAATAGTAATGTTTAAGTAATCAAACATACATAATGTTGAGTCATTTACATTAACAATTAAACAAATATTAACATTTTTTATCAAAAAGACTAAAAATTCTCTGGAGTTTCCATTATATTGGAAGCTCTCAATTTCATCGAAATGAGTTCCTCAGTAGAAAATTTATTCAATACAGAATACATCATCTTCATACGAAAATTACTGGCCAATTGAGATCGCTTATCATCCAGAAAATTCCAGTATAAGCTATTAAATGGACAGGCATTTTCTCCCAAGCGCTCTTTGACATTATACTGACAGTCACCACAATAATTACTCATTTTATTGATATAGCTCCCAGATGAAACATAAGGTTTAGTCGCAATCAGTCCACCATCGGCAAACTGACTCATCCCCCGAGTATTGGGGAGTTGAACCCATTCTAAGGCATCGATATAAATACCTAAATACCAAGCATCCACGTCATCGGGGTTTGTTTGGGTCAATAGCAAATAATTCCCCGTAATCATCAAACGTTGAATGTGATGTGCATAGGCATTGTCTAATGAGTTATTAATGGTTTTGTTTAAGCAATTCATTTTGGTCTCTCCAGTCCAAAAGAATTCAGGAATTGGCTGATGATTATCGAGCGTATTTAAAGTTTTATACTCCGGCATTTGTGCCCAATACATCCCACGCATATATTCTCGCCATCCAATCACTTGTCGGATAAATCCTTCAACTTGTGAAATAGAAATTTCATCACTATGAGATCGATAATGGGATAAAACAGACGTTATAATTTCTTTTGGGCTAATAATTTTAAGGTTCATTGCAAACGATAACCGAGAGTGAAACAGATACACTTCATCGGTATGTAATGCATCTTGGTAATCCCCAAAATGAACTAATAAATGCTGATTAAAATACTCGAGTTGTTGCAACGATTGCGCCCTATTTACTGGATACGAAAACGTGGTTTCTTTGAAACGCCCAATGGTTTCAACTCCAGACGATTGAATGGCGTTTAAAATCGATTCTACGTTGGTGTTAAACTGAATAAAGGGTGGAATTCCTGGAGATCCTTTCCATTTATTTCGATTGCTTTTATCATAGTTCCATTCACCACCTTCAGGCTGTTCGCCTTCCATTAAAATGTGATGTTTTTTACGCATATATCGATAAAAGCGTTCCATTAACAACTGCTTTTTTCCTTCAAAGAATATCGAAAGTTCATCGCGAGTGGTATAGAAATGTTCCGTATCAAATTCTTGAGTTGGAATGGATACCAACTTGCAAATAGTTTTAAGTTGCTCGTCCAACCGGTATTCATCGGGCGATTGGTATTCAAATTTCTCAACACTCTGAGAAGCGATCAGAGCCGTTATGTTTTCTCTTAAGTCCTGATGATTTGAAGCCTCGTCTAAGGTAACATAAATCACGGTATGCCCTTGCGATTTTAGTTCTTCTGAAAACGCTCGCATGGCCGCGAAAAATCCAACCACTTTTTGAATGTGGTGTTTGACATAATCGGTTTCTTGCCGCATTTCAAACATACAATACACGGTAGATTCTGTAACAGATGTATACCATGAATGTTGTGCGTTGAGTTGATCTCCTAGTATAAGACGTAGTGTTTTCATTTAAAATAATTTTGTTTGAAGCCATTTTTTGCGATACGCTCCATTGGAGTCATAGCGCTCGGCTTGAAGTTTGACATTAAACGTTCGATTTCGAGGGTCATTTCCGACCCCTGAGACGTACATCCAATTGCCATAATTACTATGTACATCATAATCGATTAAAAGTGCTTCAAAGTAGGCCGCACCAATGCGCCAATCCAATTGAAGTGTTTTGGAAAAATAGGAAGCGACATTTTGCCGACCTCGATTACTCATCCAACCTGTTTTTTGTAATTCAAGCATATTTGCATTTACAAAGTCATTTGAAGTGGTGCCGTTGATCCATTGGTCTACAAGCGAAGCGTCCTGATTCCAATCATATGTTTTTTCTAGAATCCCTCCGATTTTAAAAATATGAGAGCCATGTTTTAACGAAATAAATTTGAAATAATCGCGCCAAATTAATTCAAAAATCATCCAATACGTTGAGTCATTTGATCCGTAAGTAGCTTCAAATTTTTTAACATTCCAGTAGATAGTTCGAGGGGAAAGACTCCCATTTGCCAGCCAAGCAGAAAATTTCGAACTATAATTGATACCTATCAATCCATTCCTAGTTTTTTTATAAATACCTAAGGCTTTACTTTCAAAAACATAGGATTCAATTCGCTGGTTTGCTTGTGTTTCTCCACCTTTAAATGGAAACGCCGATTCCGGAACTTGATGAGGCGTTTGATAGCCTAAAAAATCAAGAGTCGGGACGTTAGGTGTGTTTTCTAAAAGATTTTCTTTGGGCATTTGTTTAGGAACCACTAAAGGACGAATTTTAACCGATTTCTCAATGGCTTTTCTAAAATGAGTAAATACTCGAGGCGTATCCTTTGCTTCAAAATGAAGATCTTCTGGGTGGTATAAAAATTGATTGTAATAAGATTTAAAATCAACCGTTTTTGAAATTGTATTGAGGCTCGATTGATAAGTTTTCACTTCCTCAGTTGTCCATTCATTTTGACGATATACGCTTGTAATTTCATACTCTGAAATTAGTTTATTTAGACTGTTTTCTGGAGTTTCGTGTAAAACAATTAACGAAATATTGAGGTGTTGTAATTGTTGTTTAAGATCTTCTAATGTTTCAAGAAGAAATTGAACGCGAAATACGGCTGTTTTTTTAAACCCATATTTAGTGGGTATGAAAAATTTTGGATTTAAAAAATAAACACCGATGACTTTTTCAGACGATTCTACGGCTGCATTAAGGACGTAGTTATCGACTGTTCTTAAATCATTTCCAAACCAAACTAAGCTTGTTTTTTTCGAAGACTGCTGCATTTTTTACTACAATATTTGACGGATTCCCAATTTTTCTCCCATTTCTTTCGCCATGTAAAGGGTCGATTGCATTGAATGCAAATTTTGCTAGGGAGAAACTGTTTTTTCAATGTGAATGAATCTTTATTTTTTTGGACGTTGGTATTCGATTCGTTGTTTAAGCGATGGCAGAGCATAGCCGTCTAAGCCGTTAATGGCCACAATATTTGCTTTGGCTAAATTGACAAATCCATCTGCTTCTACAATATCATCTTTGATATATAAATCTTTTATCTCGGCAATAAGTTGGACCGTATTGTTGGCTTTGATGATGTATTCCTCACAAAAGGTGAGTGCCATTTGAATGGGCGCGCCTTTTACAAATGGTGCATGCCAATCGTTTTTATATTCTTCTTCAAGTTTTGTAATGTCAAATTCTGAGATACCTTTATCATATTTAGCAGAGGTATGGTGTGCCTGCTCAATAATATCTAAATGGATGTGATTCACTGTGAATTGGCCTGTTTCTTTGATGTTTTCGTACGTATTTCTGGGCACATCACTTACGGGTCTAAATACGATTCCAAGAAGGGGAGGGTTGGATCCTAAGTGCGTTACGGAACTAAAAACCGCTACGTTTGGAACGCCGTCATTTGATTTGGTTCCGATGAGATTTGCCGACTTAAATCCCGAACAACTATTCATCATGTTTATTCTGTAAACATGGTCTAAATCATCAAAATCTTGGCGTTTTAAGTGTAACATTTAGTAATTGTTGAATTGGTTAATTTTTACAGATGATGCTTTTAAATCAAACATCAAATTATAGAGTCCAAAAAAGGTTCGATTGATATATATAAAATGTTTTGACCCACGATTTCCATTAAACTTCCTGAGCTCTGTGCTTTTGCTGTAACGATCGGCTAAATCTCCAATTTTATTAAAAAACTCTGAGTTAGAAAAGTCAAACACTGCTTCGTGAAATGGCAACGTAAACACACTCAATAGATCATGAAACATCGCGGTGAAAAATGATAATTCTTCGGGAGTATCTGTTGGAGTTAAAATTTCTAACTCAAACAACTTCTCCTTAAATAATTTGGGAGTATCAATAATTTTTTTATCCGATAATTCAAAGTAAGGAATGTAAAACTCATCTGGTATAGATTTCATACAACCAAAATCTAAAGCAATCAACTGTGCATCCTCATTAATCAGAAAATTTCCAGGATGTGGATCTGCATGTACTTTTTTTAGGGTATGAATTTGAAACATATAAAAATCCCAAAGCGCTTGGCCAAGTTGATTCGCCTTCTGCGTATCGGTATTATATTTTGCAAATTCTGAAAGATGCTCCCCTTTCATAAAATCCATTGTGATGATGCGATCCGAAGAATAATCATCATAATATTCTGGAAATAATAAATTAGGAATGTGAACGCAGGCTTTTGCTATTTCTTTACTTTGAGAGATTTCAAGATCGTAATTGGTTTCTTCTACCAATTTATCTTCTACTTCTTGAAAGTATTTGTCAGAATCTGTCCCTTTAATGTTAAACATTTTTATGGCAATCGGTTTCACCAGAGATAAGTCCGATTTGATACTATCAGCCACGCCTGGATACTGGATTTTTACAGCCAATTTTTTGCCATCTTTTTCTGCTTTGTGGACTTGTCCAATACTGGCAGCATTGACGGATTCAGAATCAAATTCGTCAAAAATTTCGTTGGGGTGTTGTCCAAAATATTTTTTAAAGGTCTTGATCACTAGTGGAGGCGACAGTGGCGGAACAGAAAATTGAGCTAATGAAAATTTATCTACGTAAGCTTGCGGTAAAATGCTTTTCTCCATGCTCAACATTTGCGCTACTTTTAAAGCACTTCCTTTGAGTTGTTTTAATCCCGAATAAATATCTTCGGCATTATTTTTATTGAGATTTTCTTTTGCAACGGCTTCTGATTTAGTGATTTTCTCACCATAGTATTTTAAATAATTCACCCCAACCTTTGCACCCGTAGAAACAAGTTTCCCGGCACGTTGTATTTTTGAGGTTGGTATTTTGTCGATGGACTTCATATTAGTTCATGCTGATTTTTTCCTTAATCAAAAATTTGCCGAAATCAACGAAACTTTTTAATGGGGAAATGTTAATGAGATCAAAGCTAGCATTGATTGATTTTTCAATAAAAATATCTGTTTTTTCAAAGGAAGTAGACGTATCATCTAACCAAAACTTTAAGGTTAGCATCAGTTGAATCCAATAGGTTTCTTGAACGACATTATCTTTAATTTGCTCTAATTGCTTGTTTTTGATTTGCAATACTTCAATATCTAATTGATCGATATAATTCAAGAACTTTGAACGTAAGCCTTTTAATTTTTTTAAATTTTCGAGTTGATTAGAACTTTCGTTTAATGCATAGACCACATAACTTCTGTTGGCGGTTAGGTTCTCGAAAAATGTAAAGTAAAAACTCAATAATTGATTTCTAGAATCGTAAGTAGGGTAGTCTTTACTTGTCTCTAAAGTTTCAAGTGTGTTTGTAAAGAATAAACTAAAAATAGCGCTTTCTAAAACTTCGAAATTTGCAAAAAACTGATAAAAATCAGCTTCTTCAAATCCGTTAGATTTTGAAAAGGTGTAAATAGATTTTGGAGGATGGTTATGTTCTAAAACATAGTCCATATAAAGCTTTACAAGTGTGTTTTGTGTGAGAGGTTTTTTTTTCGCCATAACATGTTTTATTTATAGCGTAAAAATACATTTTGTCTAAGATATTATAGATACAATTAAACAAATATTAACATTTTTCATCACAGCAATTGTCATCTTTTACAAGTTTGCAACTAAAGACTGCTAATAGCATCCCCAAGAATGGTGCAGTCAGATACACCCACAAGTCGGTAAAATTTCCGGAAGCTAGGGCAGGCGCTAACGAACGAATGGGATTCATAGACGCTTTTGTTAATGGCCCAGCAAACATGGCTTCTAAGAGAATCACGCTTCCGACGGCAATCCCAGCAATAGGCCCAATTTCTTTACTGCCAGTGGACACATTTATAATGACCACCATTAAGAAAAAGCTAAGAAGCAATTCGATGATAAATACTTTTAAGGGTTCAATAGTGGGAATGGTGGCTCCTAAGTCACTGTCCGGAAATAGATAGAGTAGGAGCAGCGAAGCGGCAATTGCGCCAGTAAATTGGGCTACTATGTATTTTGGAACTTCTTTCCATCTGAATTTTTTAGCGACTGCAAACCCAACGGTCACCGCCGGATTAAAATGCGCTCCTGAAATGTCTCCAAACGCATAAATCATCGTCATGACAATCAATCCCCATGTGATGGCCACCCCAGGATGGGTAATGGTACCCCCTGTAAAATCATTGATCACCATGGCGCCACAGCCACAAAAAATCATGCTAAAGGTTCCTATGATTTCTGAAAGGTATTTTTTCATTTCATTTTTTTTTCAAAGATACAATCTAATTTTTATTCTTAATTTAGGATTATTGTAATTCAAGTAAATGTTATTTGTATGTCCGTAAATACTAATAACAGTTAATTATTTATTATATTTAAAAAAAATAAAGGTATGAATATTTTTAGTTTTACAGCAGAATTTGATAGTGAAGAATCTTGCCGAACTCATTTTAAAGGGGAACGCGATAAAATAGGCGTTATTTGTAAAAGGTGTTCAAATACGACTCATTATTGGATAAAGAGTCAATGGAGTTATGAATGTAAACAATGTAGAAGTCGTACCTCTTTGAGAAGCGGAACCATAATGCAGAGTTCAAATTTATCATTTTTGATTTGGTACAAAACCATGTTCTTATTAACGGCAACAAAGAAGGGTTTTTCGAGTAAAGAAATACAACGCCAATTAGGTTTAAAGCGCTATGAACCAGTTTGGGCAATGGTTCATAAATTACGAAAAGCCATGGGACAGCGAGATGACCGCTACACATTAGAAGGCATGATAGAAATGGATGAAGGCTATTTTACCATTGAAGCTTCAGAGTATCAACATAAAACCCAAAAATCAGGACGAGGAAGTAAAACAAAATCGAATGTTATGATCATGGCAGAGAGCACTATTCTTGAAGATATAGAAACAGGTAAAGTAGAAAGACAATGTCGCTATTTTAAAGCTAAAGTATTAGAGGATCATAAGGCTGAGGGAACAGATGATACTCTTGAGAATGCTATTGATGACGAGCAAACCATTGTATTTACAGACAAAAGCACCTCCTACGTTAATATTGCTGACTACGTTGAAATACATATGAGCGAAAAATCAAATGAACAAACAACTAAAGAAACCCTAAAATGGGTACATATTGCAATTAGTAATGCAAAAAGAAACTTTGTAGGTAATTACCATAAAATTAAGAAAAAATACTTGCAATTATACCTTAATGAATTTGTTTACAAGCTTAATCGTAGATACTTTGGAGAGAGAATCTTTGAAAGACTTGTTATTGCTAATATTACTGCATTATGAATAATTACGGATATACAATAATTTTATTATTCCTTAATATTTAGTAGTTTTAAATTCTCAAATTTACTAAAATGCTCAAAAAAGTCTATGGAAGCGCCGTCTTTGGCGTGGAAGCACATACCATCACAATCGAAGTCAATGTCGATAAAGGCATCGGCTACCATTTGGTGGGATTACCAGATAACGCCATTAAAGAAAGTAACTTCCGAATTGCGGCTGCGCTTCAAAATAATGGTTATAAAATTCCCGGTAAAAAACTCATCATCAATATGTCGCCTGCGGATATGCGCAAAGAAGGGGCTGCCTATGACTTGTCGTTGGCAATGGGGATCTTAACGGCCTCCAATCAAATAAAAGAGGTCAACATTGATCGGTATGTCATTATGGGAGAACTCTCCTTAGATGGATCAGTACAGCCCATCAAAGGGGCGTTGCCAATTGCGATTAAAGCTCTAGAGGATGGTTTTGAAGGATTTATTCTACCTAAAGAAAATGCAAAAGAAGCTGCCATTGTCGACGGGTTGAAAGTGTATGGTGTGGAACACATTTCGGAAGTGATTAATTATTTTGATAAAAACAAAGCCTTAGAGCAAACCATAGTAGATACCCATGCCGAGTTTCAAAAAAACTTAGAGCATCCTGAATTTGATTTTTCTGATGTCAAAGGGCAGGAGAGCATCAAACGCTGTATGGAAATTGCTGCTGCTGGTGGACATAACATTATATTAATTGGGCCACCGGGCGCGGGAAAAACCATGCTCGCCAAGCGCTTGCCATCAATTCTGCCTCCGATGACCTTGCACGAAGCCTTGGAAACGACTAAAATACATTCTGTAGTAGGGCGGGTTGGTGCTCAAAAAGGATTAATTGCACAACGTCCATTTCGGTCGCCCCATCATACGATTTCAAATGTAGCCCTCGTGGGTGGGGGAAGTTACCCGCAACCCGGTGAAATTTCACTGTCTCATAATGGGGTGTTGTTTTTAGATGAATTACCAGAATTTAAACGGGAGGTATTAGAAGTCATGCGTCAGCCCTTAGAAGATCGAGAGGTGACCATTTCACGTGCCAAGTTTACAGTCACCTATCCAAGTAGTTTTATGTTGGTGGCCAGTATGAACCCAAGTCCTAGTGGGTATTTTAATGACCCAAATGCGCCTACGATGTCATCTGCGGGGGAAATGCAACGGTATTTGGGTAAAATTTCGGGACCATTATTGGATCGTATTGATATCCATATAGAGGTGACACCGGTCCCGTTTGAAAAACTGTCAGACGAGCGCAAAGGGGAGTCCTCCGTGGATATAAGAAAACGGGTGACTAAAGCACGTGAATTACAAACACAGCGTTTTGAAAAATCGAGTAGTGTACATTACAACGCACAAATGAATGTGAAGCAAATACGTGCTTATTGTAAATTAGATGCGAATTCAATGCAGCTTTTAAAAACCGCTATGGAACGCCTCGGTTTGTCAGCGCGAGCCTATGATCGTATTTTAAAAGTTTCCAGAACCATTGCCGATTTAGAAGGCGCTTCGTCTATAGAAAGTGCCCATATTAGTGAAGCCATTCAATACAGAAGTTTGGATCGTGATGGGTGGTTGGGATAAGGTGCTTCTTAAAATTGAGCAACTAAGTAGACAACTAAGAAATAGACTTATAAATCGAGTTTCAAATAAACCGCCAAAATCAGCATTACAATTCATCGCCATATTTTAGCTATTCATCGACACTTCCCAACCATCAAACAAAATATATAGGACCACCCGTAGGATATATTTATTTTAGAAATTATTTAATTTTTTATTGAAATGAAAACCCTTAAAATCCTACTTATTGAAGATGATGCTATTGAAGTTATGAAGTTTAATAGAACCATCTCAAAATTAAAACTAAATCATGAAATCATTGGCGCTAATAATGTCGAAGATGATTTAAAACTATTAGCACAAAAAACCAATCTCCCGAATATTATTTTATTAGACTTAAACATGCCCAAAATAAATGGGATCGAGTTTTTATCTATTTTAAAAAATGATGATACATTAAAATATATCCCAACAATAATACTAACGACCTCCAATAATCAAAAAGATTTGATTGCTTGTTATGAAATTGGGATTGCAGGCTACGTACTCAAACCTCTAAAATATGAAGATTATGTATCTAAAATTGAAAAACTATTAGCGTATTGGAGTATAAATGAATTAAAAAACACAAATGAAAGGAATCGTACTTACTGAATTTTTAGAGCTTGTAGAAACTAAATTTGGATTGGAAGTTGTTGATAAAATTATCAGTGCTTCAAAACTAGAGTCTGAAGGCATCTATACTTCTGTTGGCACCTATGAATTTTCTGAAATGTTACAATTACTTCAGCATCTAAGTGCGCATACAAAAATTTCTATAGACGCCCTTTTACTTGTGTATGCGGAGCATTTTTTTAGTGTAATTGAAAGTAGTTATCCTGGACTTTTAGCAATTTATAAAGACCCTATAGAAATGATTTCATCTATTGAAAACCATATTCATGTTGAGGTTAGAAAAATTTACCCAGATGCGGAATTACCAACATTTGAGGTCATTGAAAAAACAGAAAATTCATTAATAATGATTTACAAGTCTAGTAGGGCTATGCATCATTTTGGCTTAGGTCTGATGAATAAAACCTTTGAGTATTTTAATTCTACAGCAGTCATTGATTTAGAAAAAATCAAAGAGGATGGAACTGAAGTCAAATTTAGCATCACAAAGAATAAATGAATCAACAACTAGAAGGCATCTTATTAAGAGCTTTAAAACGTGAGAAAGGGGCGAGAAAAGCTGCTGAAAAAATTTTAGAAGGAAAATCTACCGAATTCTATGACCTTACCCAAAAACTAAAAAAATCTAATTTTAAATTAGAGAAATTAATTGCTGAAAAATCATCTGAACTGAGAGGTGTATTTGAAAATATAGTAGATGCATATGTTGTTATGGATCTTAGGGGCAATGTTATAAAAATGAATGAACCTGCAACCAGTTTGCTTGGCTATGACAACAATCAAGAAAATATTAATCTTTTTACTCTCGTCGATGTTTCAGAGGTTGAAAAAGTCAAAAAAAGTTACAGTAAATTAATTAATAATGGATCGATCACAAATTTTCAAGTTAAAATAAATACAAAATCAAATGATCAAAAATTAGTTCATATTAATGCAAGTATCATTTATGATGAAAACCATAAAGCCATAGCTGCACAAGGAATTGTTAGGGATATTACTGAAATTAAAAACCTTGAACTCCAAAAAGAAAAGTTACTTTTGAAACTTGGAAAGAGTAATGATGAACTTCAAGAATATGCACACATTGTATCCCATGATTTAAAATCACCGCTAAGTAGTATTTACGCCTTAGTAAGTTGGCTAAAAGAAGATAATATAGGAAAATTTGATAAAAACAGTCTTCAAAACTTTGGTCATATCGAATCCACTTTAGAAAAGATGGAGCTGTTGATTTCGGATGTATTATTGTATTCTAGTGTTAGTTTGGACGAATCTAAAAAACTAAATGTTGATTTAAATATAGTTATTGAAGACTTGAAAAAAATTATTTTTATTCCAAGTCATATTAAAATTAATGTTAAGAATAAATTGCCAGTTGTCTTTGGTGAACGAACAAAATTTCAGCAATTGTTTCAAAACTTAATTGGTAATGCGATTAAATTTAATAATAAAAAAAACGGTTTAATAGAAATTGACGTTTCTGAAAAAAAATCGTTTTATCAATTTTCAATTAAGGATAACGGCGTTGGAATAGAAAAAAAATACCATGATAAAATTTTCAAAATTTTCCATTCACTAAATGATCATAAAGATTCTACAGGAATAGGACTTTCAATTGTCAAAAAAATTATAGATCTTTATAATGGAAATATATGGATAGAATCTGATTATGGAAAAGGAACTACATTCCATTTTACGTTAAAAAAATAAATATGGAAACACCAAACTTATCTTATATATATAATATGTCAGGAGGAGATACGGCCTTTGAGAAAAAGATAATTAATATAATTAAAATGGAGTTTCCTTTAGAGAAAGAAGAATATTTAAAAAACTTTAAAGCTAAAAACTTTAAGTTGACTGCAGATAATGTGCATAAACTTAAGCATAAAATTAGTATATTGGGTCTTGATAAAAGTTATGAAATTGCTTCAGCTTTTGAAAACGATTTATTAAAAGGAAATACAAGCCTTAATCAAGAATTCAAATCTATATTAATTAACATAACAAATTATTTACAACAACTATAGTTAGTATTTATGAATTGTATTATTATTGATGATGAGGTTACTGCAAGAGCTATTATTGGACAGTTATGTTCTAAAGTTGAAAATCTTAATGTTATTGAAGAGTTTCCAAATGCAATTCAAGCCATTAAATATTTAAATCAACATACGGTTGATTTAATTTTCTTAGATATTCACATGCCAGATTTCACAGGGTTTGATTTTATTGAAACATTAAAAAATCCTCCAAAAATAATATTGACGACTTCAGATTCAAATTTTGCTATACAAGCTTTTGAATACGATTGTATTTTAGATTACTTAGTGAAACCAATAGCTCCTGAGCGTTTTCAAAAGGCACTACAAAAAGCAACAGACAAACAGAATTCATCGGTTGATTCTTATGATTCATCAAAAAAAACAGAAAGGACTTCTGCAGACGATTTGTATATTAATATTGACAGAAGGCTTATTAAAATTGATATTCCTAGTATATACCTCATTGAAGCAAAAGGGGATTATATTCATGTAAAAACAGAGAACAAAAACTATATGGTACATTCTACTTTAAAAAAAATAGAAGATAAACTTCCAGACCATTTGTTTTTAAAAATTCATCGCTCTTATATTATAAATATCAAAAAAATCATTGATATTGAAGACAATAGTGTGTTGATAAAAAGAGATGTAATTCCCGTAAGTCGCTCCAACAGACCTCAGCTAATGAAGCTGCTTAATTTATTATAAGATACGTTCTCTCAAGCTGTTAAAGCTTGAAACTTAACTGTATTTATTTATAGTTTAATCCAGTATTCAAATGGTACTAATAATCCGTAGGGGAGTAGGATCCTGTTTGGTCAGTATATAAAGCTTCTGCTAAAGCTTTATTTTTTATTTTTTTTGATCTATAAACCCAAGCAATTAGTGCTAAGTCACTTATAATTCTAAACGAGTCTTTTAAAGATAATTTTGAGCCATCAGCATGTATCCATTTTTTTAACGGTTGTTCACAAAGCATTGTTTTGGCTTTTTTTAGACCATAATATTGTGACATTCTTTTAAATATTTCAACATCAAAAATCCACTTTGTTATAAATTTATCTCTAAAAACGATTGAGATAATATCCTTATGAAATATTTTCGCACCACATTGTGTGTCTTTAAAATCCATGGATAAAATTTTTCTAATTATAAAATTAATTGTAAAACTTATAACGGTTCTAGCGGACTCTTTTGTGATATTTGCTCCCATTCGTGTAATTCTAGACCCGCTCACTATTTTGAAATCAGAATGTTCTATTGTTTTTACTAGATCATCAAAATCGGTTAGATTGGTCGATAAATCGGCATCTAGGAAACCTATATAATCGATATCTTCTTTTTTAGCCATGTAGAGCATTCCCAAACGAACAGCTTCGGCTTTTCCACCATTTTTTTTGCAATCATAAATCGTTATAAACTCTTCTCTGCCTTTTTGTAATTTCTTAAGGACTTCTAAAGTTTTGTCTTTACTACCATCATTTACAAAACATAGATGATAGCCAGAGTTTTTATCAATATAATTAGTAAACTTTTTACTTAACAAACGTTGCTCTTCGTTATAACAGGGAATTACGACTCCTACGCAGCGTTGTTGGATGATTACTTGACTGATCGTTTTCACGGTATTTACTTGTTTTGGAATTCCAATTAATTTTTTTATTCGAACACATATTTCATTTAAGCTTATTGGTTTTTTCATGTAATCATTAATTCCTAAATCAAACCCTTCAATTATGACGTTATCATTTGTATCGCCAGATAAAATTAATATAGGTGTTTTCGGATTTTCGGAATTTCTAATATATTTCACAATTTCTAATCCTGAAATTTTAGGCATGTTAATATCAACGATTACCAAATCGGGTTTAAACGAATGATAAATGCCTATTGCTTTAATAGAGTTTGTTTCAGTTTTGACTTTATATTCAAGTTCATTTAACCGCTTTTCTATTGGAAGCAACACTAGTTTTTGATCATCTATCGCTAATATTTTCAAAGTATGATATTTTATTTAGAGACTTCTAAAATACTATACAAGAGGGGTCTAAAATTGTTCTTTAGATTAATTAATTATTATGTGTAGACGAATGGTCAATTGCTTTAGATGACAAGCAATTGAAATGCTATTAGAATAATTTATATTTACATTGCTGATACTGTGAAGATTATCGATGAAAGAAACCACCAATAAATATTTGATTGTTGCACTACTAATTGGGGTTGTGTTTCATGGTACTTCCATGTTTTTCACTTTAGAAAGTACCTATGATGCTTTGATCCATTTATTTTTTTCGGACCATTATGCCAATAGTTGGTTTGAACCTTGGAATTATGAGTGGTATACAGGCTTTACGGTTATGAGCTATCCTCCTTTAGTTCATCAATCTATTGGACTACTGTCGATGATGGGGGGGTTAAAGTTTGGATTGTTCTCGGTCGCTCTAATTTCAATAGTCCTTTTTATAACTGGAGTGTATCGGTTTTCGTTATTAATTACATCAAATAAAACGGTTGCGGGTTATGCCTCTATTTTAGCAGTATTTTCGTCATCATTTGTTGAAACGCTTCACGTATTTGGTCAATTGCCAAGTATTGTTGGGATTTCTATTTTAATGCATGCGTTACCAGAAATTTATTTATGGCTTAAAACAGGTAGATCAAGATATTTAGCAACTTCCTTGTCATTAATTGCTGTGACTGTTACTTCTCATCATGTGACCCCTATATTCGGAATGGTATTTTTTGTCTTTCCATTAATAGGAATGGTTATTTTAGATGTGTCTCGAGATCAAGTAGACACACTAAAAGAAGTTTCGTTTAAAATTTTTCTAAATAGTTTCTTTAAACTCTTTAACAGGATTATTAGTTTTGGAATGGCTTCACTAGTTATTATTATTGGCTGTATTTTTCCATATTGGATTAATTCAAAAAATAATCCAATAACTCAAGTACCCATTCCGCACGGATCAAGAGATAATTTTTTAGAAATTACGTCTTCTGGTCTAATGTTCTTTTTAATCCCTTGGGGAATTCTACTCATCCTATTGCCATATATTTTTTATAGATATTATAGTAAACGTTATCTCTTTTTCGGTTTATCGATAACACTACTAACGATTTTAGGAACTGGCGGAACGACCCCAATTCCAAGAATGGTTTTAGGTGAAACAGCATTTAACATTCTTACATTAGATAGATTTACGCTTTGGGCTTCTATTATGTCGTTACCCCTACTAGGTGAATTTGCGTATCGTTTTGTAGAAGGGGATTTAAAAGCCTTGATTCGAGTGCGTTTTGGAGCAATTTACCATCGTATTATTGGAGGAATCCTTGCTGGACTATTTATCTTTATGACTGTTTTCACCATGAGTCTTGGTTACTTTAGGCCATTCCAGCCGCAAAAAATTGAGATGCTCCCTATTGTGAACTTCTTAAATCAAGATGATCACGATAAATGGCGGTTTTTAACTTTAGGTTTTGGTGATCAAATGGCATGGTTAAGTGCGCAAACTAATGCAATGACAGTCGACGGAAATTATCATTCGGCGCGAAGATTACCAGAACTAACCACTAGACCTATAGAGCGTTTAGAAAACTCAAAATTTAAAGGGGTCGCAGGAATTGGTTCATTACAGCAGTTTTTGACAACTCCAGATAAATATAATCTTAAATATATTTTCTCTAATGATAAGTTTTATGATCCGATACTCTATTTCTGTGGTTGGCAACGATTGCAGAAATTAGAAAATGGAATTATGGTTTGGGAGCGATTGAATGTATCACCAATTTCATCTATTTTACCCAAGGATGATGTCGCAAAATGGCAAAAAATTGTATGGGGAATAGTGCCATTTTTAACGGTATTAATAGCGTTTATTTTAAACATACAAATGTTATTGGTAAATACTTTAAAAACAAGACATAAAAAAACACCTGAATTTTTAAAATTTTCTAATCGTTATTCGAAGTTCTCAAAATCAATCCTGAAAATCACACACTTTTGGTCAATTTTTTTAGTTGTAATTGTCTTTTATAATCTTTATCAATTCTATTTAAAAAATGACTCACAACGAAGTCCAGAAAACGCTATAATTGCCTATTATGACGCGTTAGATTTCAAAGAGTTTGAAATAGCATATAGTTTGATAGATCCCACAAGTAATATTTCAATTTCACAATATATGCTTGAGACCTCCCTCTCAGGAGGTTTGCTAAATAGTTATGCAAAACTGGATGCCATTGAAACAATTATTACGAGTAGAAATGATAGTTTGGCAACCGTCAAAGTAATTGCTGATTGGATTACACCTCTCGAAAAAATACGAAAAATTGATTATAAGTCAGTATCTAAATATCATAAGAAATGGTATATAAAATCAGAAGGCTTAGACACTGATTTACCACCCGATCAACTTTTTTCAAATAATACGACTAGTTATTTTAATCAAGGAAGAAGACGTATAACAACAGAACAAACGCATCATGAAGATATTTTAAAACAACCTGTTTTAGAAGTGTTATCAGCAAGACTTGTAAAATACGGGACTCATTTTGCCATCATTGGAGAAATTCAAAATATAGATAATGTACCTGCTGATATTGTGCTTAAAGGCACATTGTATGATGATCACAATAAAGAGCTTGCAACGTATAACGCTAAATACCATGTTAAACATAAATTATTTCCTAAAGAGTCAAGTGCTTTTAGAATTAATTTTGAAGGTATTGCATGGTCAAAAACGCAAGATTCTATACCCGACACCTTTAATCCAGATGAATTTACGCCTGTTGATTTTAAAGAACATCCTACAAAATTCAATTTACAAGTAGCGGGAAATGTTTCTGGATCTGATTTATATAAAAAGAGTGTCTTAAGTCAATTAGATATAAATGGAGACATTATTAGCGGAAATTTATTTAATAGCGGCATTCAGGAGATTACAGTGCCTCAACTTTTAATCTCTTATTACGACCAAAACAAAACAATGCTTTGGGTCGATCATTTATTTCTAAAAGAGGGGATCAGACAACAGCGAAAAAAAGGTTTTGAATATCAAATTTTGAAGAATGGTAAAATAAAAATCATTAGTGAGTCTATGGAGAATGTTTTTGTAAATGGGTTGCCTAATGCCCATATTTCAAATAAAATAATACCGAATAGAATCGAAAATCATTCAAGTTCTGAATTACAAAAAATCAAGCATCCAGACTTTAGTTATATAAAAATTGAAATGAACTCTTACATTGGAAACCTAAATTAATGCAGCATAAATTCACATACATATTCCTATTGATCTTGATTTTATCCTCCTCATTTGTAGTCGTTAAAAATAGTGAAGTCGCTTTAAGCTTCACTTTAGAAACGACTCAAACAGCATTTGAAGCAGGAACAACTATCGTTTTAAAAGTAGCAACTACAAAAGAAATAAAACCACTTTTATATTGCTCAAATAGTTATGGTTCTACCTTGTTAACTCCAATTTACGAGAACAAAATACTAAGCTATACATTCCCTTCCAATATTTCCAGTAAAATTGGTGTCATAAAATGGGAATTAATTCATGAAGAGTCATCAATATCTGGGGAATTCAATATCCATCCAAAGCAAGTTGTTTCTTCGATGGAAACTTATATTGGACCTCCCAGTATTGAAGCTGGTGGAATGGATTATTCCATGTTGGTTGTGATTCCAACCGATTCATTAGACAATCCATTAGCCGAAAACACACTCGTAAAAACAAAGTATCAATTTTTGAATTTAGAAAAACAAGATGATATTTATACTAAAAATTTTATTGCTTATAAAAATATATATTCTCAAAATAAAAGCGGTCGCATCTTAGTCTCTTCTGAAGCATTACATACAAATTCTAAAGAATTTTCTATCACTGTTTTTCCAGCGATTCCAATTGATTTTAAAATTTTAGCGAGTCGCTCACATGCGTATGCCGATGGCAATCAGGTTACTACATTTTCTACGTCTGTTCTAACAGATGTACAGAACAATATTATTAGTGATGGTACATTTGTTTCTTTTTTTATAACCAATGATAAAGGAAGTATTTTAAATACTTCCGGCACGACCATTAACGGAGTTGCAACTTCTAAAATGATACATCCTGATTATGGTACGCAATGGACTGTTAAGGCTTATGTGGAGGGTATTGCAGAAAGTAATACAATCACATTAAACTACAGTCAGGTTGTGAAAGATTTTAAAGTTGAATTTTCAGAAACGAATAGAGGAATATCGGTTGGACCTCTACAAAGTTTTATGAATCAAATGATTCCTGATGGATTGGAAGTTAAACTGTTCGTTTATAAAAACAATAGAGTACTTGAAACGATGACCAAAACGTCCTTTAATGGATTTGTAGATTTCTATTTAAAACCAGATGTATTTAAAAACGATACTTATTCTATAGTTCTTAAAACGGCTGGATTAAAGAAAACGTTTAATTCTAAAATCCTATGGTAGGTTTAAATAAAAATATAGTACGTAGTCTTTTATTAGGCTCATATCTCCTAGTTATTGTAATTATTATATCTGGGATTAGTGCAGTGTTTGTATATCTAAATACAGGAGCAGATAGAAGTAAAATGCTTCATACAGAATTAAAAAAAATAGAGCAATACATCCCTAAAGTTGATTGGACTCCCTTAAATAATGAAGGAAGATCAATGGACGAAGTAACGCTAAACACTTTAGAAAATGATTATTTAGATGCATGGTATGTAAGCCTGGTTGCTTATAAGACGAATACCAAAGACGTCATTAAGGACTACTTTACGGATAACGCTCGTGAAAATAGGTTTGATTTTATTGATTTAAATATAAAAAATAGAATCACCATTGAATCTACAACTTTAGAGCACCATCCAACTTTAAATTTTTATAGCGAAGATGGACACTTAGCAATACTTACAGATACTGATGTTTTAGAGTACAAACGTGTATTTAAAGATGAAAAATTAATTTTTGAAACCACAGAAAAATCCACTTACAAAATCATACTTTTATTGGAAGACGGTTTTTGGAGAATTAGGCATATGGTAAAAGTATCCACAGAAAATTATCAGAAAGAAAACGCTAAAGTTGCATCGAGCAATTTAAACATAAGAGGGATTAATTATTATCCAAAAGATACACCATGGGATATGTTTGGAGGTGCTTTTTCAAAAAACACGATTTCAAACGACTTTAAGATTATTAGAGATAGCGGATTAACTACGGTTCGTATTTTTGTGCAATATGATGATTTTGGTAAAGCAAATGTTATTACAGAAAAATTAGATAAATTAAAGCAAACATTAGATGCAGCAGAGGAAAATGATTTAAAAGTTGTGGTCACTCTTTTTGACTTTTATGGTGATTATTCAGTCTTAAATTGGACCTTGAATATGCAGCATGCAAAAACGATTGTATCTGAACTAAAAGATCATGAAGCAATTATTGCTTGGGATATTAAAAATGAGCCTAACTTAGACTTTGATTCAAGAGGTGAATTGAATGTTATCGCATGGTTAAATGCTTTGATTGATTTGGTTAAATCTATAGATTCCGCTCATGCAGTCACTATTGGATGGTCCGACATACAAAGCGCAGCAATTTTAAAAGATAAAGTTGACTTTATCTCTTTTCATTATTATGAAGATTTAGATAACCTTGCCGCCTCCATAAAATCTCTTAAAGCAAAAGCTCCAAACAAGCCTTTAGTTATGGGTGAATTTGGAATGTCCTCTTATAGTGGTTTATGGAACCCATTTGGAAATTCTAATAATGATCAAGCCGATTATTATGAAAAAGCTCAAAAGATCATCTCTGAAAATGATATACAATTTATGTCTTGGACCTTATATGACTTTGTAAACATTCCAAATGAAGTTGTAGGAGGGCTACCTTGGCGTAAAAATGCTCAAAAATATTATGGATTTATTGATGACAATGGAACAAAAAAAGCGGCATTTAAGTTTATCTCCGGCCAGTAATGGATTGTATTTTTCTCTGCTTTTTGTTGTTTATAATTGAATTGAACTCATTGAGATACATGTCTGTAATTTTACTCATGGGATATGCCGTCGCAGCTTTATAATTAGCCTTTCCTAAATCTTTTCTGTAGTAGTCATTAGTTACAATTGCTTCTATTGCTTTTGCTAAGCTTTCAACTGATCTTGGTTCAAAGAACTCACCTAGATAACCTTCATCTTTTACTAGTAATGCTAAGTCCCCTAAATAGGGCATTACAACAGCTTTGCCATAACTTCCTGCCTGATGTAATACACCAGAACTTCCTGTAGTAGATGTATATGGGAATACAACTACAGCACTTTCTTTAAACAGAGTAGGCACCTCAGACTCTTTCACGTATCCTGTAAATCTGATTTGGGGTACATGGTTATACTCTTGTTGTACTTTTGCCAAGTACCCTTTTACATTTGGATTATCGGTGCCTGCGATCACCACTTCTAGATCTAATCCAGTAGAATCTCTTACAACCTCTACGGCTTCAATTAATAACTCTACTTTTTTGTAAGTTCCAAATTTCCCAAAAGTCATTATTTGTAAAGGTCCTTTAGGAACCGTAAAATCTGGTTTTTCGTCAGATACTTCAAAGGTTCCATGTGGTATTAAAATCACGTTTTTAGCACTATACTTTTCTTCCAAAGTCGTAGCATATTTTTGAATGGTGACCGAAACAACATCTGCTAGTAATATTATTTTTGTTAATGTCGTCCCTATAAAACCGTATATTTTTTGTAGAAATTTGTTAGTTGTAAATCCAGCAGATTCTAAATCGACTTCTTCTAATATGTTGTGCAGTAAAACAATGTTTGGGATTCCTTTTAACTTACAGACAAAAGGTAAAAATAACCCTAATGCAGCAGCTATTTTTTTATCCCCAAATTTCATGAACTGTAAGTTAAATAATACGGCGTCTGGTTTTGTTTTATTAATTGCTTTTGTGATATTAATAATGTTAGCATAGCTATTAAACGACCAACATTCTTTGATTGTAATGCCACACCCTTTTTTAGTAAATAAAATATCTTTTTTACCTTTTGTTTTATCCGTTAACAAAATAATTTCTGAAATGTCTTTTTTTAGTCTGAAGTGTTTTACTAAATGGTAAGCATATTCATTTAATGTGACTTTACTTGGCGGAAATGCTGTTACGATAGCTAGTTTCATGCTTTTTTTTCTATTTATAATAGCAATTGAATTGTGGGTTTAACGTCATGATAATTATGATTTAGAATCTAAAGCGAAATAAATAATTTGAAAAACGAGTAATAACATCATTGCTATAATTTGAATGTGAACGACTTGTTCTAAAGTATCATGAAAAAATATGATGAGCCCCATTTGTAACATTCCAAAAATACCAGACAACACAACAGGCATAAATCGATCTAATGACAAATAGTAATAAGCAAAAATGTTTGAAATGGCGAATAACCCAGTTGCTAAAGCATATTTCCAAAGTAAGGGAGCCATCGCTAAATAACTCTCACCAAATAATAAGCTAATTGCTGTTTTTGGAAATAATGCATAACTCAAAATAATTACAGCTGCTACAATAGTTATATACCCAACATATTTAAATAAAACTGGAGCTGTTGCTTTTCCCTCTTTTTTAAGTTCAACAACGGTAGGGAGTAATAACATCACAAACATCCAAGCTATAAAGTATACAATTCTACCAATTATTGCCAAAGAGGCATACAACCCAGCTTCATACGATTCAAAATAATGCTTCACTAAAAGAATGTCACTGTTGTTAATTATAATTTGAGTTAATTCATAAAAGGCAGTAATTATAAAAAATTTTCTCACTAATTTTAATTGATTTTGGGCAATGCCTAAAGATGTTTTAAAGCTTAAACTTTTAAAGTTAAACGGGATTAAACCAAAACAAAAGGAGAAGAAAATTCCAAGAGCGATTACGAGTGACGATTGTATGTTAAATGCGAGTAGCAATCCTAATGTGATGACCAGTCTGCTCAACATTTCAGATTGATAGGTAATTGATAAATACTTGAATGCTTTTTTTCCTTGAAAAACGCCTCTATTGACACTCATTAAAAAGTATAATGGCATCCCAATTCCGAAAACAGTAAACATATTTGAAGATGAAGTATTTAATATTTGTTGTAATTGTTTTGAAAAAATAATAATGATACCTCCAAAACTAATTCCGACAAAAAGAGCATTCTTATAAACCTTTGAAATAAAAATCATAAATAAATTAGTTTCAAATACGACTGAAAATTTTGCAGTTACTAATTGAAAAGTCATCGCGACAAAGGATAGAACAGATAAAAAAGTAATTAAGACCGCTGCATCTGCAAATTGTCCTGGATCTAAAATTCGACCAAGAATAAGATTGTATATATAATTACCTGCATTAACAACCAGTACGCTCAACATAAATAATTGTTCATCCGATATCTTTTTTGAACGTATAAATGAGATGATTTGCATTTTTTATTTTGATTAAGAAATTAGCCTTGGTTAATACATTCGTAGTGTTTCTAAATTCAATCACTATTCTTTATGCTAAAAATGATATAGGGGATTGTGCTTCAAAACGTATAAACCAAAATTGTATTTAGGTTAATTTCAGGTATAAATATTACCCAGATATCTTTAGAAATCAATTTAATTTCGATGAGAGGACATTATCTATAGATGAATGAATCGCTTATAATGTTTAACTTGAACTATCAAAAATTACCAATGAAAATCAATCCCTATCTCTTGCTTTTTTGCACGACGTTTTCTCTATTTATGTTCTCTCAAGATATGCAAAAAGGTTTTGCTTATTTAGAAGCTGGAGAATATCAAAACGCTGAATTATTTTTTCAAAATATCTTAAATGATCATGCCCAAAATAAAACGGCTCGTTTGTGTTTTGGACGTGCTGTTGGTTTAAACGGGAATCCTGAAAAAGCCACTGCGATTTTTATAAATTTATTGGAAAATTATAATGATGATTTTGAAGTAAAATTGAATTATGGAGAATCTTTGTTATGGAATGATAAGTTTGAAGAAGCTAAGAAATATTTTAAAATATTAGTAAATGAAGAGCCTAAAAGTTTTCCAGCACTCTTAAGTTATGCAAACACATTATCAAATTTAAAAGAATACGAAAATGCCTTAATATATGTTGATAAAGCATTAGTTGTAAAGCCCAATAATTTAAATGCATTGAATTCTAAAAAATACATGTATTTAGGATATGCTTACCAAAAACAACAGCAACAAGAATATACGCAAGCAGAAAACTTGTTAAAAGAAAATTTACGTCTCTTTAATAATGATATCGATACCTTACTGAATCTTGCTAATTTATATTTAATTTCAGATCAATTAGAAAAAGCAAAAGAGTGCTATAATCTTATCGCAGAACAACCAGGTCAAAAAATCACAGCATTAAATGGTTTGGCATTAGTCTCGCATTTAAATAGAAAAGAAAAGGATGCACTTAAAATAAGTAAAGAAGCTTTTGATGGATTAACGTCTATGAATGAAGCACAAACACAACAAACAACAGAACGTTACATACAAGCTTTAATTTGGAATAAAAAGTATAAAACAGCTAGATCATTAATTAGGGATTTAATACTCACAAAGCCAAACCAAAATTGGGTTTTAGCCTTACGTGCCACTTTAAATACCTATAAAGGAGATTTCAAAAAAAGTCTTAAAGATTACAACACCATTTTAACAAACGACAGCATCTCTTTTGATGGAAATCTAGGGAAGGCCAATGCACAAAAAGCGCTCGGTTTGTACAACGACGCTTATCGAGCAGTTTATAAAACATTGTCCATTTTTAAAAACCAAAAAGATGCTGAAAACTTTGTAAACATATTAGACAAACAGTTTACGCCTTTTTTTGAAACAAAAACGACCTATAGTTTTGACAATGGAAATAATGAGGCTTTTACCGAAACAACAAACGTCACTGTGCCATTATCTACAAAGTTACAAGTCAATGGTTTGTATAGTTATAGAAATTCTAAAAACAAAGTCACCACTAACAAAGCCAAAGCAAATAATTTGTTATTTGGTTTTAACTACTTACTGCATCCAAAAATAGCTATTAAAACAAATATTGGTGTGACTGATGTGAATGCAAAAACAACTAATTACACACAGTTTTTAACAAATATCGTTTTTAAAACAAAACCGTTTAAACTGCAAACTTTAGACCTTGGCTATAAACGCGAATGGCAAGATTTTAATGCCGATTTACTAAACCGAGAAATTGTGCAAAACACCTTATATGCAAATTACAATGTAAATTCTAATTTTAATTTAGGTTGGTATACGCAATACAATTACTCTTGGCAAAATGACAGCAACCAGAAGCATTTACTATTCACTTCGGTGTATTATAACCTTTTTGATAAACCGTTGCTTAAAACAGGCTTAAATTACCAATACATAACATTTAAAGATCAAGTGCCGGTTATTTATTTTAGCCCAGAAAAATTTAATGTTGTTGAGGTATTTGTGGATCTTGTGAAAAATCAAACTGGAAAATGGTTTTACAATCTAAACCTTGCAACTGGATTACAGTTTGTTGAAGACCAAGAGCGGCAAAATACATTTAGATTTCAGGGTAAATTAGGTTACAATATCTCCAATAGGTTTACAGCTAATCTCTTTGGCTTGCATAGTGATATTGCATCAGCAACTGCTGCAGGTTTCAACTTTAGCGAAATTGGTTTTAAGTTAAAATGGTATTTATGTGCAACCCCTCTATTTATGAAATCAAAAAACGAAACACATTAATTTTTTGTCTTTTTATATGGTTAAATGAAACACTTAACATTTTGTATACGCAACTTGAGCTCGCTACTAAGGATGTATCATGCGTGTATCTGTGAATGCGACTCATGAAGCAAAGTTAGCAGGAATGCACTCTGTAATCTTGTTCGTTTTTGCCTGTGCAGGGAATTGCCATCTCTAAAGTGAGCTTTCACTATCTTATAATGAAGTTTATTTTTAGATGAGTTGCCAAGTTAGAAGCCATTCAATACCGAAGTTTGGATCAATATTTTTGATGTGAAAATTAAGATATTATAAAAAAAAAGGTAATTTCACTTTGTATAGAAACTCAAAACCTATGAAACTTAAACACATATTTACAGCCATTGTCATGACTTCACTAATGGGGTGTAATCAACGTAAAGCCAGCTTGCCTCCAGTAGAATTGGCTTTAAATTCACCTGTTTTAAGTTTGATAGAAGCTAATCGCTTAGCGCAATTGCCATTGCATTGTATGGAGACCGAATACCCGTACAGGTTGGGACAAACCTTAGGGAGTGAAGCCGATTTATTATCTCCTAAAACATTGCATCCTACGTTTTATGGTTGTTTTGATTGGCATTCTGCGGTTCATGGTCACTGGAGTTTGGTGAGTTTGTTGAAGCGATTTCCTGAAATTGACAACTACGAAACAATTAAAATTCAATTATTACAGAGTATCTCTGAAGAAAACATATTAAAAGAAGTCTCGTATTTTGAAGGACAACATAATTCCTCTTTTGAGCGTACATACGGATGGGCTTGGTTATTAAAGTTAGCAGAAGAACTTCACTCTTGGGAAGATTCTGTTGCAAGGAAAATCGAATTGAATTTAAAACCATTAACAGATTTGATAGTGTTTAAGTATATTGAATTCTTACCAAAATTAAATTATCCAATTAGAGTAGGGGAGCATCCAAATACTGCTTTTGGGTTGAGTTTTGCGTGGGATTATGCTGTTTCCGTAAATCATTCCGAACTAAAGACAGTGATTCAAACGCGTGCCAAAGACTTTTATCTTAACGACCAAGCGTGTCCGATTGTTTGGGAGCCTGGGGGCTATGATTTTTTGTCGCCATGTTTAGAAGAAGCTGCATTAATGAAACGGATTCTTACGTTTAAGGAATTTGAAAACTGGATTGAAGGGTTTTTACCACAACTAAAAGACCCAAATTTTTCTATAGAACCAGGTATTGTTTCAGACCGAAATGATGGCAAGTTAGTACACCTTGATGGGGTTAATTTTTCGCGAGCTTGGAGTCTGAATACCATTGCGGAAAACAGCACTAAATTTCAACACTTAAAAGTAATCGCGAATACCCATATTAAGTATTCATTACCGAGCGTAGTAGGGGATAGTTATGAGGGCGGACACTGGTTGGCTAGCTTCGCAATTTACGCACTTAACTCAATTCGATAGTGTTTTAATGCACCCCTAAATTTTTAGTTTAAATGATCTTTATAAAATATTGATATACAGATTATTGAATTGTCACTATAAATAAAAGCTATCGACTTAAATAGGGTATTTGGACGATTTATCCTAAGAATTTAAATAACTTTTTAAGGGCATTAAGTTTGTTTGTGTAGGGTGCGTAACGCAGTGGAATATCCAACCAATTTCCTTTAATTACAATTCCTTTTTTGTGTGAAAAAGTATCAAAACCTAGGCGGCCATGATAGGCGCCAATACCGCTTTCGCCAACCCCGCCAAAAGGTAAATTAGAGTTCCCAAAATGAATCATTGTATCGTTAATTGTGCCCCCTCCAAAACTATAAGTTTCAATCATTTTTTTGTAAAAGGATGTGTTGTTTGAAAACACATAAAACCCAAGTGGTTTGTCATAGTGACTCAAAACAGAATGGATGTCTTTTTCTGTTTCATACGATAAAATCGGTAAGATGGGCCCAAAGATTTCGTCTTTCATAACGGCGGAATCGAATGCTGGTTCGTTAATAAGCGTCGGCGCTAAGTAGCAATCGTCTGTATCTGATACGCCACCAAACACCACTTCGGAGTCTTGCAACATGTTGGTGAGTCTTGCTAAGTTTTTAGAATTAACAATTCGAGGGTAATCCTCAGATTCTTGTGGGTTTTCGCCGTACGCTTTGATGATCTCCGATTTTAAATCAGAAATCAACTGTGCTTTTATAGATTTATGAACCAATAAGTAATCAGGAGCGATACAGGTTTGGCCCGCATTCACAAATTTCCCCCATACCAATCGTTTTGCAATTAATTTCGTAGACATTGTTGGATCGATGATGCACGGATTTTTCCCACCTAATTCGAGGGTAAGCGGCGTTAAGAAAGGCGCTGCTGCTTTGGCTACAATTTTCCCGACGGCAACACTGCCAGTAAAAAAGATGTAGTCCCAGCGTTCTTTTAAGAGCAAGGTCGTTTCTGGAATTCCTCCTTGAATAACCTTAACATGCTCTGTTGGAAAAACAGTTGTCAGGATATCTTCTAATAATTGTGAGGTATGAGCCGTATGTTCGCTTGGTTTTAAGACCACGGTATTTCCTGCTGAAATGGCCGAAATAACAGGTGCGATAGCAAGCTGAAAAGGGTAATTCCATGGGGCAATAACCAAGACACAGCCATAAGGTTCGCTATAGATGTAATCTCTTGAAGGGAAGTTGAGTCCTGAGGCTCTTACTTTCTTAGGTTTAGACCAAGTATTTATATGTTTTAGTGTGGCGTCAATTTCTGAAATCACAATGCCTATTTCGCTAAAATAAGTTTCAAATTTAGATTTTTTAAAATCTTTGTAAAGTGCTTCGTAAATGGCGTCTTCTCTTTTGAGAATTTCGACACGAAGTTTAATTAATCGGCTTTTTAGCAGTTCAATATCGCGAGTTGCCCGCGTTTGAAAATACTGTCGTTGGTTTTCTATGATTAATTTTGCTTCCATAATTATACGTCGATTTTCCTCATACATTCGTTCCATAGCACTTCGTTTGGAGGGGGTGCAGAAATTATTATTATCTGGTCATTTACAGGGTGTATAAATGAAATATTACGAGCATGAAGATGGATGCTACCATCTGGATTGCTTCGATCGAATCCATACTTTAAATCGCCTTTTACAGGACTTCCTACAGTGGATAGCTGACATCTAATTTGATGATGCCGTCCAGTTTCAAGATTCACTTCTAGAAGGTGGTAGCGGTCTAAGCTATGAATTAATTCATAATGTAAAATCGCTTTTTTACTTTGATCCACTTCTTTTTTGTAGGCCGTTGATTTATTGTTTTTCGGATTTTTTTTAAGCCAATTAATAAGTGTGTCTTTTGATTTTGAAGGCTTATTTTTCACCATCGCCCAATAGGTTTTGGCTATTTTTTTATTTAAAAACAACGCATTCATTCTGGTGAGCGCTTTAGAGGTTTTTGCGAATATGACAATCCCAGTTGTGGGACGGTCCAATCGATGCGTGACACCAAGATACACTGCACCAGGTTTGTTATACTTTTTTTTAATATACCCCTTTACAATATCACTAAGAGGGGTGTCGCCCGTTTTATCCCCTTGAACAAGGTCACCAGAGCGTTTATTAATAATGATTAAATGATTGTCTTCATGGAGAACTTGAAGGTTGTCAGTAGTTGAAACAATCTTTTCCATCATTTTAATACTGTTCGTTTTCACTTGGAAAATCAGAAGATTTTACATCGTCAATGTATTGATTGATCGCCGTTGTCATTTCTTCGTGTAAACTCATATAGCGTCGTAAAAATCTCGGATGAAATTCTTGGGTCATTCCTAGCATATCGTGTAACACCAGAACTTGTCCGTCGACGCCGCCGCCAGCACCAATGCCAATGACTGGGATGCTAATACTCTCAGCAACTTGCTGTGCTAAGGCCGCAGGGATTTTTTCAAGAACTAAAGCGAAACATCCCAAACGTTCCAAGAGTTTGGCATCTTCAATTAGTTGTAAAGCCTCTTCTTCTTCCTTGGCTCTGACCGTATAAGTTCCAAATTTATAGATCGATTGTGGGGTGAGTCCCAAATGCCCCATGACAGGAATTCCTGCATTTAATATTTTTTTAATTGAATCTTTAATTTCTTTGCCACCTTCGAGTTTAACAGCGTGTCCACCGCTTTCTTTCATGATGCGAATTGCAGAGCGAAGGGCTTCTTTTGGGTCGCTTTGATAGGTTCCAAAAGGTAAATCAACCACCACAAGAGCCCGGTCGATGGCGCGCACCACAGAGGATGCATGGTAAATCATTTGATCCAGTGTAATAGGAAGCGTCGTTTCATGACCTGCCATCACGTTACTGGCAGAATCGCCTACTAATATGACGTCAATGCCTGCGCCATCTACGATTTTAGCCATCGTATAATCGTAAGCCGTCAACATGGAGATTTTTTCCCCTAATGATTTCATTTCAATGAGCGATTTAACCGTCACTCTTTTGTATTCTTTTTTTGATGCTGACATGATCGTATAATTTATGATAGGGTGTAAAAGTACTAAATTAGTATATGATTTTGGCTTTTTATGTGAGAACTAAGACTTTGAGCTTAGGAACGTAAATAACAATCTCAAAATAGATATTTAGGATATTAAGAAGTTAGAAAAAGAAAATAAAGCACAAAAAAGCTCGAAAAATTTAATTTTCGAGCTATATATATGTCGTAGTTTGGTTTTATCTCACTTCAAAAGTTTCAATATTTCCTAACGCCATTACTATGCTGATATCAGAAGTGTCAACTCCACTAACTTGATTGGCTGGGACAATTACAACTCTGAATTCTTGATTTTGTGTCCAGGAATTATCTAGAGAGTTAAAGTCAATTGTTCCATCTAAAAATAACGTAACAGTGTCTTGTGTAAAGTCAAAATTATAGACGAGAATATCATTATCAAAAAATATAGTTTGAGGCAACTGTCTCCAAGTTATTGTGCCATCTTCAAGTTCCCATTTTAGATATACCAAAGCCACGTCAGATTCTATAAAATCAAAACCTTCATAGGTAACTTGAAAATCATCACTGGATATAAAATCAACATCTCTTAATTGAAAAGCATCTGCTATAGTTTCTTCTCCATCTTGACCATTTAAACCATCTAGGCCATCAAACCCAGGAGGTCCGGGAGCCCCTTCACAGGCGGTTAATACTAAAGTAATCAGGGTAACAAAAGAGAATATACGTTTCATGTTTAAATAGTTTAAATGTTTTCAAAGGTAATATAGCACATCCATATGAAGATGTTTTTAGTTATATAATTATTGATTTTCTTCTTTAAATACAAAGCACGTACCAAAGTTTGATTTTAATAAACATTTTTTAATTTTTTCTGAATCTGACATCGTGTCAGTCGTGTTGTATTGGCATAATGATTGACTATGTTGAGTTGTAAATAAAAAATTCAATTTTAACAATAACTATATTATGAGTAAAATAATTGGAATCGATTTAGGAACTACGAACTCTTGTGTTTCAGTAATGGAAGGTAATGAGCCAGTCGTGATTACTAATGCAGAAGGACGACGTACTACGCCGTCTGTTATCGCTTTCGTTGAAGGTGGTGAAATCAAAGTAGGAGATCCTGCCAAACGTCAAGCGGTCACTAATCCAACAAAAACCGTTTATTCGATTAAACGTTTTATGGGAAATAAATTCTCAGAATCGAATCAAGAAGTTGGTCGTGTCCCTTACAAAGTGGTTAAAGGAGATAATGACACACCTCGTGTCGATATCGATGGTCGTTTGTATACGCCACAAGAATTATCGGCGATGGTACTTCAGAAAATGAAAAAAACAGCTGAAGAGTTTTTAGATCAAGAAGTGACTGAAGCGGTGATTACAGTTCCTGCATATTTTAATGATGCACAACGTCAAGCTACGAAAGAAGCGGGTGAAATTGCAGGTTTAAAAGTACGACGTATTATCAACGAGCCGACAGCGGCTGCATTGGCATACGGAATGGACAAAAAAGGAAAAGATCAAACAATCGTTGTTTTTGATTTTGGTGGAGGAACACATGATGTTTCTGTATTAGAATTAGGAGATGGCGTCTTTGAAGTGCTTGCTACTGACGGAGACACTCACTTAGGTGGTGATGATGTTGATGAAAAAATCATCAACTGGTTAGCAGAAGAATTCAAAGCCGAAGAAAATTTAGACTTACGTAAAGATCCTATGGCGCTTCAACGTTTGAAAGAAGCCGCTGAAAAAGCTAAAATCGAGTTATCATCTTCTGCACAAACAGAAATTAACTTACCCTATGTAACGGCAACTGCGAGTGGCCCAAAACACTTGGTACGTTCACTTTCAAAAGCAAAGTTTGAGCAATTAATAGACGATTTAGTAAAAAGAACCATTGAGCCTTGTCAAACTGCTTTAAAAGCAGCTGGTTTATCAACAAGTGATATTGATGAAATTATCCTAGTAGGAGGTTCGACTCGAATTCCTGCAGTTCAAGAAGCGGTTGAGAAATTCTTCGGAAAAAAACCAAATAAAGGAGTTAATCCTGATGAGGTTGTCGCTGTAGGTGCTGCAATTCAAGGTGGTGTATTATCTGGAGATGTGAAAGATGTCTTATTATTAGATGTCACACCATTATCTTTAGGAATCGAAACAATGGGGAATGTGTTAACCAAATTGATTGAGTCTAACACGACCATTCCAACCAAAAAATCTCAAGTATTTTCAACAGCTGCTGACAATCAGCCGTCGGTTGAAATTCACGTCCTTCAAGGCGAGCGTGCCATGGCTGCGGATAATAAAACAATTGGACGTTTTCATTTAGATGGTCTTCCACCAGCACAACGTGGAACGCCTCAAATCGAAGTCACGTTTGATATTGATGCCAATGGAATTATCAAAGTTTCTGCAACAGACAAAGCAACGAATAAAACACAAGATATTCGTATTGAAGCATCTTCTGGGTTAACTGAAGAAGAGATCCAAAAAATGAAACAAGATGCTGAAGCGAATGCCGACGCAGATGCGAAAGCCAAAGAAACAGCAGACAAATTAAATGCTGCAGATGGGATGATTTTTCAAACTGAGAATCAGTTAAAAGAATTTGGTGATAAATTATCAGATGATAAAAAACAACCCATAGAAGCTGCTTTGGAAGAATTAAAAGCGGCCTATGAGTCTAAAGACATCGCGATTATTGATCCTGCTTTAGAGAAAATCAACGAAGCATGGAAAGTCGCTAGTGAGGAAATGTACAAAGCCCAAGAAGGTGCTGAAGGTGCTGCTCCAGAAGGTGCTGCTGATGCAGAAGCGTCTCAAGAAGACAATGTTGAAGATGTTGATTTCGAAGAAGTGAAATAACCCTTAGTTTTGTTTAATACTGAAAAGCACAATCAATTTATGGTTGTGCTTTTTTTTTGGAAAACATTTTCACCATCACAATCGCATGCGGAAATGTGACTGCTGCAATGAATGCAAAGAAGAGCGAATAGAACTGTTTTTCACTACTAAAAATCGCATATAAAATCACCATGCCAACCAATGAAATAATCCAATAGGGGAGTGCTGCTTTACAATAGTTTAAAGCAGATACTGTTTTGACATCGCCATATATAAATTTAATTTGTTCTAATAATGAAGGAATACTATGCCAAAGGATGAAGTAAATAGCAAAGCCCCATATAAGGGATGAGGATGAAAAAATCATAGCCAACACTACTAGTGTAAATAGTTCTTTAAGGATCGCCTCTATAGCAAGACGTTTCGTAAGAAATTCTGTTATCAAAACAAGTCCTATAATACTTCCCAAAACAATGAGAACGATTTGACTGTATAAACGAGTAATCTCATAACTAGTAATTTCAAATACGATCGATTTCACGCCTGTGTCGTTAAATGCAAACAACAAATACAGAATAAACATTCCGTATGAAAAATAGAAGATTGATTTTCGATAGGAGTTTAATTTAGAAAAACGATGTTCCCAATGTTGCTCTCCAAAATGGTAAGCACTAAATAACATAAACAGAATCATTGCTAAGGCTGGCGCCCAATAAAAAATCAAAATAGCAAATGACACCACAAACAAGTAAGCTGTCAATAGTGTGAGTTTTGAATAGTGTTTAGTATTTATTAAAAGTTTGTTAACTATTAATAAATCATTCGAGCCGTGAACCATCCCAAAAGTAAAAATTAAAATAAATCCCAAGATAAGTTCAAAACTCTCTGGAACATGTGTAGTAATCCACAGTCCAATGAAGCTAGCGACGATTGAGAAATTAAAAACATTCTTCATAAAATAGTGTTAAATACGTGGTGTGAAGCTACAAATTTACGAAATACGCAACAATTAGTTTAATTTTTTATATATTTGTTTAAACAAAAACTAACTTAATTTAAAAAAAATGACAAACTTATTTTTACCTCTGGTAGCCAAAATGGATCCAACCGATTACGTAGGGTTTACATTCTTTGTAGGATGTATGGCAATGATGGCAGCTTCTGCCTTTTTCTTTTTATCATTAAATCAATTTGACAAAAAATGGAGAACTTCCGTTCTAGTTTCTGGTTTAATCACATTTATTGCAGCAGTACACTATTTCTACATGAGAGATTATTGGGCTTCAAACATGGAGTCTCCAACGTTTTTCCGTTATGTAGATTGGATTCTTACGGTGCCATTAATGTGTGTTGAATTTTATTTAATACTAAAAGTAGCAGGTGCTAAAAAATCATTACTAACTAAAATGATTGTTCTTTCAGTAATCATGTTAGTAACAGGTTACTTAGGAGAAGCTGTTTATACAGGAAGCGCAGCTCTTTGGGGCTTTTTCTCTGCAGTAGCATACTTTGCTATCGTGTACGAAATATGGTTAGGTGGAGCAGCAAAATTAGCTAAAGAAGCTGGTGGAGATGTTTTAGCAGCACACAAAATTCTTTGTTGGTTTGTACTTGTTGGATGGATCATTTATCCATTAGGATACTTAGTAGGTACAGCTGATGGACAGTGGTATTCTTCTTTTGCAAACCTTGGATTAGACATGGATGTCTTATACAACATTGCGGATGCAATCAACAAAATCGGTTTCGGTTTAGTAATTTATAGCTTAGCTGTAAAGAAAACCGCATAAGTATTACAAGGAGATATTAAATTTTGTAAAAGCGCAACCTTCGGGTTGCGCTTTTTTTTTGCACTTTTTTAACGTTATGTAGTCATTGACTTCATCGTTGCTTTTTGTAACTTTACCATCAAATAAACGAATCAATGAGTCCAACTAAAGATCAAATTATGAAAGCTGCAAACGCAGCTTGTAAAGATACCTTAATGGAAACTTTACAGATTGAATTTGTCGATGCAGGGGAGGATTTTGTAATTGCTAAAATGCCTGTTACAAAGCGAGTGTATCAACCAGACGGCGTTTTACATGGCGGTGCAACAGCAGCACTGGCCGAAACGGTTGGAAGTTTTGCCGCTCATATTTTTTTAGATACTACCAACTTTTTTGTCAGAGGGATCGATATTTCTGCCAAACATATTAAAAGTGTAAAAGAGGGATTTGTATATGCAAAAGCCACTTTTATTCACAGAGGAAGAACCATGCAAATTTTTAATATTGAAGTTACAGATGGGGAACAACAATTAATATCGTCTTGTAAATTAACAACGGTTTCACTGCCTAAAAACAGCTAGATGACTTCGACCGATTTTTTCGATCAAATCGAATCCGCCTTAGTATCAAAACATCCGTTTGTTCTTTTTTCTAAACCAGATCAACAATCCATAAAAGCATACATCCAAAGTGATTTGGAAACACATCTTATAAATGATTTTTCTGAAAGTGGATTTGTGTTTGCTCCTTTTGATCACACAAAAGACAGTTATTATATACCATTTGAGCGATCTAAAATCTTAGAATTAAACCCTCCAGTCTTTGAGGACTTAATTAACACGAATCTTTTTGATGAGGTTGAGTCGACTAAAAATCATTTTAATCGAGTCTCTAAGGCGATTGCAGAAATAAAATCATCGGATTTAGAAAAGGTGGTACTTTCAAAAGAATTTAAATTTTCAATGGAAGTTTCAAACCCTATCGAAATTTTTAAAAAACTATCACAAAGTTATCCGTCCGCATTTACCTATTGTTGGTTTCACCCTCAAACAGGATTTTGGCTTGGAGCCTCTCCCGAAAGTTTGTTGAAGCTCGAAGGAAAGTCGGTGTCCACAATGGCACTTGCAGGAACCCAAGCATTTCAATCCTCTGAGCAAGTCGAATGGGATGCCAAAAACGTAAAAGAACATGCCTTTGTTACGGATTATTTATTGGAGATTTTGTCTGATTATTTAGATCCTATAAAAACATCTGGTCCATATACGTTTAGAGCGGGCGAATTACTACATCTTCAAACGCATATCTCTGGGTGGTTAAAATCGACAGATCATAGTTTAAAACAGTTATTACGGGCTATGCATCCAACTCCAGCTGTTTGTGGTACACCAAGAACGAGTGCCTTAAAATTTATCCATTCCAATGAATCCTATGACCGTGCTTTTTATGCTGGTTTTTTTGGAGAATTAAATGTCCCTACAGCATCCACTTTTAGGAACTCTAAAAAAAACATTGAAAATAGAGCATATCAAACAGTTCGAAAATTCACAAATCTAGCGGTTAATTTACGCTGTATGTCTTTAAAAAATTCTCAAGCAATTTTATATGGCGGTGGCGGTATCACCGAGGATTCAGACCCAGAGGCTGAGTGTATCGAGATTCAAAATAAAATTCAAACGATTAAAAAGGTGCTCTAAACCTTTTAGGAAATATTTATTATTTCATTTCTAATTAAACCCTAAAATTTAAATAACTTTGTGGGTTAATGATACAGCCAAAACAACTTTTAGCGCAATCGATTATTCAACTCTGTAAAAATCACAATATCCAACATATTGTAATTTCTCCAGGGAGTCGAAATGCGCCGTTGACGATTGGGTTTACCAATCATGACTTTTTTGATTGTTATAGTATTGTTGATGAGCGTTGTGCTGGTTTTTTTGCTTTAGGAATGGCACAGAAATTACAACAGCCTGTGGCGTTGGTTTGTACTTCTGGAAGTGCGTTGGTTAATTATTATCCTGCGGTCACAGAAGCGTTTTATAGTCGAATCCCATTAATTATAATTTCTGCCGACCGTCCAGACCATCTTATCAATATTGGAGACGGTCAAACCATTACCCAACCTCATGTTTTTGGCGCTCATGTTTTATTCGAAGCAAATCTAAAAGAACTGTCTAAGACAAGGTTTTTAAAGGTCCCTAAAAGTAATAATTCACTCATTCATAAGGCACTGCAACTTGCAAAAGCAGAAAAAGGCCCAGTCCATATAAATGTACCGTTTGCAGAACCCTTGTACGAAACGGTCGACGGGTTCACCGAGCGACTAGCTCCCCTTAATATTAAAACCCCAATTGCTTCTTTTTCACTCTCAAAATCAGATCTGAAAACTTGGAAGTCGTCAAATCGAAAAATGATCTTAGTCGGCGTGAATCCGCCTGATAACGTTAAAAAAGTTTATTTAAAATTGATTGCAGAGAATCCCTCCGTGATTGTCCTAACCGAAACGACTTCAAACTTGCACCATTCAAACTTTTTTGCAAGTATCGACCAATTAATTTCCCCTTTAGATTCAACTGATTTTGAGTCCCTAAAACCTGAGTTACTACTCACGTTTGGAGGAATGGTTGTTTCAAAAAAGATTAAAACGTTTTTACGGACCTATTCTCCAAAAACTCATTGGCATATAGATCCTGTGCAAGCAAATGACACGTTTTTTTGCTTAACGAAACATCATAAATGTACAGTAAATTCATTTTTTAGTCAACTCACAAGTTCTGATAATTCACAAAATGAAAGCACTTATTTTGAGACTTGGAACCACGTTAAAACACACCGTCTCTTAAGACATCATGATTATATAAAATCGATTCCATTTAGTGATTTTAAAGCATTTGATAGTCTTTTGAAACAGATCCCTGATAACTACAACCTGCAGTCAGGAAATAGCTCCACGATACGATACTTACAGTTGTTTGAATTGAATAAGACCCTCTCCGTATTTTGCAATCGCGGCACGAGTGGTATCGATGGTTCTACCAGTACGGCAGTTGGAGCAGCTTGTGTTTCAAAACAACCGACCGTTTTCATTACAGGTGATCTGAGCTTTTTTTACGATAGTAATGCCCTTTGGAATAATTATATTCCTTCAAATTTCAGACTTATAATTATAAACAATAGAGGCGGAGGCATCTTTAGGATTCTACCAGGAAATAAAAATTCCGAAAATTTTAGCACTTTTTTTGAAACCAATCATTCGCTCACGGCTGAGTCGATTTCAAAACTTTTCGATTTCGAGTATACATCTGCAAGCTCTGACACTGATTTAGCGACTGAATTAGAATTTTTTTACTCCTCTAGTGCGCGTCCCAAAATTCTTGAAATTTTCACACCTTCATCTCAAAATGATCAAATTCTATTATCTTATTTTGATTTTATTAAATAGTATTTCTAATTAATTTTTATTTAAATGTGACTTTATTTTTAAGACGGTGTCTTAACTAATACAAGGTGTTAATGACATCTAAATCAAATCTAATTTAAATAAACTTGTTATGAACAAAAGAGATGAACTCATTGAAAAGTATGCCAGTGATTTAAGAGAAAAATGTAGTGTTAAACCTGATGTGGATTTACTTCGAAAAGTTACGATAGGATGTGGGCCTTCGATCTATAATAAAGATTCTAGTACGGTCTCTGGAACGGACGAATCAGAGTTGGATACCGTTCGAAATAATTTTTTAATTAAAAAATTAGGACTTTCAGGAAATGACAAATTAAAAGAAGGTATTGATAAAGTTTTGGAGCAGTATGGACGCTCTAATCGAAATAAATACCGTGCGGTAGTTTATTATTTATTGGTTAAGCATTTTGGAAAAGAATCAGTGTATTAATATCCCATTAAATCTAATTCTTTAGCGTCACAATTTGTTGTGACGCTTTTTTTATTTTCTCCCTCTATTATTCTTACCTTTGTGGCATGATACACATAGGAGACTACAATACGCTTACAATTCTAAGAGATACAGAACCAGGATTGTTTTTGGGAGATGGCGAAGATCAAGAGGTTTTACTTCCAAATCGATATGTCCCCGATACATTTGAAATAGATGATACCATTGAGGTTTTTGTCTATTTAGATAATGAAGAACGATTGGTCGCTGTGACGGATCATCCTTACATTAAAAAAGGAGAATTCTCATTGCTTCGTTGTAACTCTGTTAACGAATTTGGAGCCTTTCTAGATTGGGGATTAGTTAAAGAACTATTTTGTCCCTTCAGAGAGCAAGCATTTCCAATGAAAGCTGGTGGCTGGTATTTGGTGTATTGTTATTTAGATGAAACTTCTGAGCGCTTAGTAGCTTCGAGTAAAACAAATCGTTTTTTAGATAATAAAGAACTTTCAGTACTCGCTTTCGATGAAGTTGATTTGATCGTATCTCACCCCTCTGATTTAGGAATGAATGTCATTGTAAATAAATCTCATTTAGGCTTAATTTTTAATCAAGATTTATTTAAAGATCTTAGTATTGGTGATAAGTTAAAAGGAATAGTGAAAAAAATTCGTCCAGGTAATAAATTAGATATCACACTCGATAAAATTGGGTATCGAAATATTGAGCCAAATGCTCAAGCGATATTAGAGTTTTTGGAAAACAACGAAGACGGTTGTTTGAAACTAACCGATAAATCATCACCAGAAGCGATTAAATCAGTAGTTCAAATGAGTAAGAAAAGCTTCAAAAAAGCAGTTGGAACTCTTTACAAACAACGTCAAATTCGAATTGAATTAGATGGTATTTATTTAACCACATAAAACTGTACTTTCATGCCTAGTATACAATGGAAAACTGTTAATGAATATGAAGATATTACCTATAAAAAATGTAATGGCGTAGCCCGTATTGCATTTAATCGCCCTGAGGTTAGAAATGCTTTTAGACCCAAAACAACTCTTGAGCTATACCAAGCGTTATATGACGCAAATGAAGATACAAGCATTGGTGTGGTTTTATTAAGTGCTGAAGGTCCTTCTCCAAAAGATGGCATTTATTCATTTTGTAGTGGCGGCGATCAAAAAGCCCGTGGTCACGAAGGCTATGTAGGCGATGATGGGTACCACCGCTTAAATATTCTAGAAGTTCAACGTCTTATTCGGTTCATGCCAAAAGCGGTCATTGCAGTTGTGCCAGGTTGGGCTGTTGGTGGCGGTCATAGTTTACATGTGATTTGTGATTTGACGCTAGCGAGTAAAGAACATGCTATTTTTAAGCAGACAGATGCCGATGTTACCAGTTTCGATGGTGGCTATGGATCTGCCTACTTAGCTAAAATGGTAGGACAGAAAAAAGCCAGAGAAATATTTTTCTTAGGAAGAAATTATAACGCCCAAGAAGCGTTTGATATGGGTATGGTTAATGCGGTGGTCCCGCATGCAGATTTAGAAGCAACGGCCTATGAGTGGGCGCAAGAAATTTTAGCAAAATCTCCAATATCGATTAAAATGCTCAAGTTTGCCATGAACCTTACCGATGATGGTATGGTAGGGCAGCAAGTATTTGCAGGGGAAGCAACCCGATTAGCGTATATGACCGACGAAGCTAAAGAAGGCCGAGATGCCTTTTTGGAAAAACGCCCCCCAAATTTTGAAAAAAAATGGATTCCATAGTATGAGAAAATTTAAAGCATGGATTTCTGCCTGTCGACTCAGAACATTGCCACTCTCAATTTCAGGAGCTATACTAGGGTCCGGAGTTGCTTATTCAGAGGGGTTTTTTAATCAAACGGTATTTGTTTTAACTATCATAACAACTTTAAGTTTACAAATTCTATCTAATCTTGCAAACGATTATGGCGATGGTGTTAAAGGTACTGACAATGAAAATCGTATTGGTCCAGAACGGGCCTTACAAAGTGGTATCATCAGTCCAAAACAGATGCGAAATGCGATTGTTATTAATGTTGTTATTTGTCTCATTTTAGTTGTGACTCTAATCTATCATGCTTTTGGAGCTGATCAATTTTTAACGTCATTGGTGTTCATCATTCTTGGAATTTTAGCGATTGTGGCAGCAATTAAATATACGGTTGGGGCTTCTGCCTACGGATATAAAGCATTGGGTGATGTAATGGTCTTTTTGTTTTTTGGTTGGCTTAGTGTCTTAGGTACCTATTTTTTATATTCCAAACAACTTGATTTTTTAATGCTCTTGCCGGCGAGTTCGATCGGACTTTTAAGTGCAGGGGTGCTCAACTTGAACAATATGCGTGATTTAGTATCTGACAAATTATCAAACAAGCACACCTTAGCAGGCTATTTAGGTTTTAATCGGTCTAAAATATATCATCAATTTTTAGTGGTTATTGCGATGGTTCTAATGGGAGTTTATTCGTTTTTTTATGCCGATAATTCAATCTTTTTAGTTCTAGTTGCTTTCGTTCCCTTAGGGATTCACCTCATTAGTATTCGCAAAATAGAGGATCCTAAAAATTATGACCCTCAACTCAAAGTTTTGGCGCTTTCAACATTTGGTCTAGCACTGCTGTTTAGCGTCTCACTTTTATAGAGGCAAACCTATAATTTTTAACTTGTAAATTAATTAATTCAATTTTTTCAATTCCTTAGATGCAGGCAAATTTCTTTAAATACCAACTTCAATTTAAACAACCAAGCGGTACGTCTCGTGGGGTTTTAACTTACAAAGACACCTGGTTTATCCAACTTGAAGCGGATTCTTTAAAAGGGATTGGAGAGTGTGGAATGTTTAGAGGATTGAGCATTGATGACCGTGACGATTTTGAAGAAAAACTTAGTTGGGTATGTCAAAACATCAATTTAGGTCTTGCGGTTTTACTAAGTAATCTAGTAGAGTTTCCTTCGATTCAATTTGGATTAGAAATGGCATTTTTATCACTGAAACAGAAGGACTCTTTTGAATTATTTCCGTCAGATTTTACCAGAGGTCAGGACTCAATCCCTATTAATGGTTTGATATGGATGGGCGATGCTCACCAGATGAAACAGCAAATTAAGGATAAACTTAAGGATGGTTTTTCATGTTTAAAACTTAAAATTGGTGCCATCGATTTTCAGAGTGAACTCGAACTTATAAAATCTATCCGAACCGAATTTGATGCGCAAACCATCGAAATACGTGTGGATGCTAATGGCGCTTTCAAACCAGATGAAGCCTTAGAAAAATTAAAACGACTTTCAGAATATAGCTTACATTCAATTGAGCAACCAATTCAACAGGGTCAACCTCAAGAAATGGCTAGATTATGTGCTCAAACACCATTGCCTATAGCATTGGACGAAGAGCTGATTGGAGTATTTCCACTACTAAAAAAACAGCTGTTACTAGAAACGATCAACCCTCAATATATAATCCTGAAACCGACACTCGTCGGCGGTTTTGGTGGCAGTCAAGAATGGATTAACTTAGCAACATCAAATTCTATTGGGTGGTGGGTGACTAGTGCATTAGAAAGTAACATTGGATTGAACGCGATTGCGCAATGGACCTATGGACTAAAAAGTCCGCTTCCTCAGGGGTTAGGAACAGGCGGTTTGTTTAACAATAACATTCAAGCGCCCTTAATGGTCAACTCGGGTCAATTATTTTATGATTTAAAAACAACGTGGAATTTAAAATTTTAATTTATGTATATCAAACAAGCATTTAATATCAAACACGACTGGTGGCTATACCTCATAGGCGTCCTCATCATTGTCATTGCGGTCACTTTAGGTCAAATTCCTTATACAGTCGCTTTAATTGCCAAAGCAGTGGAGGCCGGAATGGATCTTTCGAAATTAGATATGAATGAAATGATGGGACTTTTAGAGTCTAATTTGAACTTATTCCTCATGCTTTTGTCATTCGCCGTTGGCCTTGCAGGCGTATTTTTTGTGGCGAAATTTTTACACAAACAATCTATAAAAAGTTTAACAACATCCAGATCAAAAATTGATTGGAAACGTTTTTGGTTCTCATTCTTATTTTGGGGAATTATTTCAAGTGGACTGGTCCTAGTTGATTATTTGATGTCACCAGAGGATTATGTGTATAATTTTAAATTGGTTCCATTTTTAACCTTAGCAGTCATTGCTATTGTTTTAGTCCCGCTTCAAACTAGTTTTGAAGAATATCTATTTAGAGGCTATCTGATGCAAGGCATTGGGGTGTTATGTAAAAATAAATGGGTGCCTTTGGTGGTGACCTCGGTTTCGTTTGGACTCCTTCATATTGCCAACCCAGAAATTGAAAAATTGGGATACATCTTATTAGTACATTATATTGGAACAGGATTCTTTTTAGGAATTATCACCTTGATGGATGAAGGGATGGAGTTAGCCTTAGGATTTCATGCAGCGAATAACTTATTCACAGCCCTTTTAGTTACTGCAGATTGGACCGCGTTTCAAACCAATTCGATTCTTAGGGATATTTCAGATCCAGATATTGGATCGGTTGAAATATTTACCTCCGTATTAATTATATATCCGATTCTAATTTACATTTTCGCAAAAGTCTATAAATGGACCAACTGGAAAGAAAAATTAACAGGCTCCGTACTAAAAGACGATTAATTAAGCAAATCACTATTTATAAAGCGTTGAATCGAAAAAGAACATACAGTCAACCACATGCCTCGTTCAAATTGAACGGCATTTTTTATGATAATTTAGGGTTGTCAACCCTTGCTGATCGGTATATCAAAGTAGGAGAGGGCTTTCAAGAACCTATAGGGCTTTTTATTCACCAATGGATTGATTCAAATTCAGACATTACGCTTCAAACTTCGGGGTCAACCGGCACTCCAAAAAAGATTTTAATGTCCAAACAAGCGATGGTTAATTCTGCCATTGCGACAGGAGATTACTTTAAATTACGGCCTGGAAACTCCGCTTTGTCATGTTTGCCATACTCCTATATCGCTGCTAAAATGATGTTTGTGAGAGCCTATGTTTTAGGTTTAGAATTAGAGGTAGTCGAGCCGAGTTCGACTCCCTTAAAATCCGTGTCTAAATCGTATGATTTTTGTGCGATGGTCCCCTTGCAGCTTGAAAATTCAATTCAACATTTACATCAGATAAAAACACTCATTGTTGGCGGTGCAAAACTTTCCAATACTTTGAGAATTAAATTAAATAATTCATCGGCAAATTGTTATGAAACTTTTGGGATGACTGAAACCGTGAGTCATATTGCGGTTAAGAAAATAAGATCTACACTTTCGTTTTTTGAAGTGTTTCCTTCAGTTTCTATCAAGGTAGATTCACGTAGTTGTTTAAGTATTGAGGCACCCGAATTAGTTTCAACTCCCATTCAAACAAATGATATTGTAAAACTGATTTCTAAAACTTCTTTTGAATGGATAGGTCGGTATGATTCGATTATTAATTCGGGAGGTATTAAAATATCCCCGGAACAATTAGAGCAACAACTCGAAGGGTTTATTGAAGAACGTTTTTTTGTATCGTCTCTAAAAGATGATAAGTTAGGTGAGGTTGTGGTGATGGTCATAGAACGTTTATCTCCTTATGACACTTTAAATTTTGATACTATAGATCCAATAAAACGGCCAAAGCATGTTTATTATATAGATCAATTTAAGGAAACTTTATCTGGAAAGATAAAGCGTCAGGAAACGCTCCTTCAAATTAAACCTGCGTCACCCCCATATTGAATGCTTTTTTAATTGGTGCATTGTTAGCGGCTTCAATCCCCATACTAATCCAATCACGTGTATCAGTAGGATCAATGATGGCATCCGTCCATAGTCTAGCAGCAGCATAATAAGGAGATACTTGATCATCGTAGCGCGCTTTAATTTTATCGAATAATTCAGCTTCTTTTTCGGGTGTAATGGTCTCACCAGTTTTCTTTAGAGAGGCTTTCTCGATTTGTAACAATACTTTTGCAGCGCTGTTTCCACTCATCACAGCTAATTCGGCACTTGGCCAAGCAACGATCAGTCGTGGGTCATAGGCCTTTCCGCACATCGCATAATTTCCTGCGCCGTAGCTATTTCCTATAATAACTGTAAATTTTGGCACCACACTATTACTGACTGCATTGACCATCTTCGCACCATCTTTTATAATGCCACTGTGTTCACTTTTACTGCCCACCATAAATCCGGTGACATCTTGTATGAAAACTAAGGGTATTTTTTTCTGATTACAGTTTGCGATAAAGCGAGTGGATTTATCGGCACTGTCATTGTATATGACCCCTCCAAACTGCATTTCTCCAGTCGATGTTTTGACTAATTTACGCTGATTAGCAACAATCCCAACGGCCCAGCCATCTATGCGTGCATAGCCTGTAATGATTGTTTTTCCATAATCAGCTTTGTATTCTTCTAATTCAGAGCCATCAACCAACCGTTTGATAATTTCATACATATCATATTGATCTGCTCTTGATTTTGGAAGAATTCCAAAAAGTTCTTCAGGATTTTCTTTGGGATTTTTAGGTTTTTTTTTGTTATAGCCTGCTAAATCAAAATCTCCTATTTTATCCATAATGGATTTGATTTTGTCGAGTGCATCGGCATCATCTTTTGCTTTATAGTCGGTTACACCACTAATTTCGCAGTGGGTAGTTGCACCGCCAAGTGTTTCATTATCAATAGACTCACCAATCGCTGCTTTTACTAAATAACTTCCTGCTAAAAAAATACTGGCCGTTTTATCAACAATAATGGCTTCGTCACTCATAATGGGTAAATAGGCGCCACCAGCCACACAACTGCCCATGATGGCCGAAATTTGAGTGATTCCCATACTACTCATTTGTGCATTGTTTCTAAAAATTCGTCCAAAGTGTTCTTTATCAGGGAATATTTCGTCTTGTAATGGCAAGTAAACACCCGCAGAATCTACCAAATAAATAATGGGTAATTTATTTTCTATGGCGATTTCTTGAGCTCGGAGGTTTTTTTTAGCCGTGATTGGAAACCAAGCACCCGCTTTTACCGTGGCATCATTGGCAACCACAATGCATTGTTTCCCTTTGATATAGCCAATTTTAACAACTACACCACCCGAAGGACAGCCACCGTGTGATTCATACATTTTATCGCCAGCAAAGGCTCCAATTTCAATGGATTTGGATTTTGGATCTAATAAATAATCAATACGTTCTCGAGCGGTTAACTTACCTTTTGTGTGTTCTTTTGTAATTTTGGAGGCTCCACCACCCAATTTAACAGAAGCTAAACGCTTGTTAAGATCCCTTACGAGTAGTTTATTATAATCTTCGTTTTTGTTGAAGTTTAAATCCATGACTCTTATATTTGTGGAACAAAAATAACAATATTCTTTGGTTTCAAGTTTTTGTTTAACGAACAATTATAAATATATTTATAAATGAAATTAATTTTCCATAGTGCTACTTCTAGAGGATCCGCAAATCATGGCTGGTTACAGGCAAACCATTCCTTTAGTTTTGCGAATTATTATAATCCAGAAAAAATGAATTTTGGTGCCCTAAGAGTTTTAAATGATGATCTAATAGCACCCAGTATGGGATTTGGGACGCATCCACATGACAATATGGAAATTATCACCATTCCATTATCGGGTCTTTTGAAACATAAAGATTCTATGGGAAATGTTTGGGAAGAAGTCAAAGCAGGTGAAGTTCAAGTGATGTCTGCTGGTACAGGGATTCAGCATTCAGAAATAAACGGATCGGCTTCAGAGTTTTTAAGTTTATTTCAAATTTGGATTCTACCCAATAAAAATAATGTCACGCCAAGATATGATCAACACTATTTTGAACCCTTATCCGATGGGGAGCTTCAAGTTTTAGTGGCATCGATTGATGAAGGAACTGCTAACAAGAGTTTGAAAATTCATCAGGATGCACAAATTTCCAGACTAAATTTAGCTGCGAATACATCGTTTGACTATCCTGTGAAATCATCGCATCATGGGGTTTATGTGATGCAGATTTATGGAGCCTCAAAAATTGACACAACACAATTACAATCGAGAGATGCGGTGGGTATTTCTGAAACAGATGACTTTAAAATCGAAGCTTCAGAAGATTCACAGCTCTTATTTATTGAAGTTCCTGTAACTTTCAATGAAAGCTAAACAAGTTACACTCAAATTAACGATATTTGCAATTATAAAAATTTTAATTATGGCAATGAATAAAAACACAGTACTGGCTTGGGCCACATATATAATGATATTCACAGGAATATCTTTAATCGCATTAGGCGCTTTTAGATATAATGAGGTAGCAGGATGGGGCTTTGCTGCTGTAGGAATTGGGTTTTTTGCAAATGCTTGGGTGTTTAATGCTTTAAAAGGTCGTGTATAATGAGTGATGATAAAAAAATAATTTTTTCAATGTCGGGTGTGACGAAGTCCTACCAAAGTGCAAACACGCCAGTTTTAAAAAACATATACCTTAGTTTTTTTTATGGGGCTAAAATTGGAATTTTAGGACTCAACGGATCTGGTAAATCAACCTTACTTAAAATTATTGCTGGAGTTGATAAAAACTACCAAGGGGATGTGGTTTTTTCACAAGATTACTCGGTAGGCTACTTAGAACAAGAACCAAAATTAGACGAGTCTAAAACAGTGATGGAAATTGTGCGTGAAGGTGCTGCAGAAACAGTTGCAATTTTAGATGAATATAATAAAATCAATGACATGTTTGGGTTAGAAGAAGTATATTCTGATGCCGATAGAATGGAAAAGTTGATGAACCGTCAAGCGGAATTGCAAGATCAAATTGATGCTGCAAATGCTTGGGAGTTAGATACAAAATTAGAAATTGCGATGGACGCCTTAAGAACCCCTGATGGTTCTAAAAAAATTGCCGTTTTATCTGGAGGTGAACGCCGACGTGTAGCCCTTTGTCGCTTGCTACTACAAGAACCTGATGTCTTATTGTTAGATGAGCCTACAAACCACTTGGATGCAGAATCGGTTCATTGGTTAGAACATCATTTAGCGCAATATAAAGGGACCGTCATTGCGGTAACGCATGACCGTTACTTCTTGGATAATGTTGCGGGTTGGATTTTAGAATTGGATCGTGGTGAAGGGATTCCTTGGAAAGGAAATTATTCGTCATGGTTAGATCAAAAATCAAAACGTTTAGCTCAAGAAAGCAAAACCGCTTCTAAACGTCAAAAAACATTAGAACGCGAACTCGAATGGGTCCGACAAGGGGCCAAAGGCCGTCAAACGAAGCAAAAAGCACGTTTGAATAGCTACGATAAATTAATGAATCAAGATCAAAAGCAACTTGATGAAAAATTAGAAATATACATTCCTAATGGCCCTCGTTTAGGAACCAATGTTATTGAAGCAGAAGGCGTTAGCAAGGCCTATGATGATAAATTATTATATGACAATTTAAATTTTAATCTCCCACAAGCGGGTATTGTTGGAATTATTGGACCCAATGGCGCAGGTAAAACCACTATTTTCCGAATGATTATGGGGGAAGAAAACTCAGACAAAGGAAGTTTTAAAGTCGGTGAAACTGCTAAAATCGCTTATGTAGATCAAAGTCATTCTAACATTGATCCTGAAAAATCTATATGGCAGAATTTTAGTGATGAACAAGAGTTAATTATGATGGGAGGGAGGCAAGTAAATTCTCGTGCTTACCTAAGTCGTTTTAATTTTTCTGGGAGTGAACAAAATAAAAAAGTAAATATGCTTTCTGGTGGGGAACGTAACCGATTACATTTAGCAATGACCCTCAAAGAAGAAGGCAATGTGCTGCTTTTAGATGAGCCAACCAATGATTTGGATGTAAACACCTTACGAGCTTTGGAAGAAGGTCTCGAAAATTTCGCGGGCTGTGCGGTAGTGATTAGTCACGACCGTTGGTTTTTAGATCGTGTTTGTACCCATATTCTTGCGTTTGAAGGAAATTCTGAAGTCTACTTTTACGAAGGGAGTTTTAGTGAATATGAAGAAAATAAAAAGCAACGATTAGGTGGCGATTTAATGCCAAAACGAATCAAATATAAAAAGCTAATTAGATAATCGTGTTAGAAATGCGTCCTGTTTGTGAGCACTGTACCAAAGCATTACTACCAGATAGTGGGGAAGCGATGATTTGTGCTTACGAATGTACGTTTTGTAGCAGCTGTGTTGAAACCATTCTTAAAAACAAGTGTCCTAATTGCGGCGGTACGTTTGAAAAGCGCCCTATTAAAACAATTACTTCTTAGCTTTTTTATATAGAGGTATTAGGTAACTGACGTTGTAACCAAATCCGACCCCAAAATTCCCGCTGTCAAAGGTACGCCCAAACCCAGGGATGTATAGGTTTTCAAAATTTTCTGGCTCAGTCTCAAAAATTCGCCTTTTGATTTGCACATTAAAACCTAAAAACAGGTTGTTTAAAACCTCGGCTTTAAATCCTAATAAAACTTCAATCCAACCTGCTGTTAGGCCTGAAAATTTCTCACTTTCACTACTGCTTTTTGGGCCCCAGGTTAAACTGTTCACATCATAAATTGTGTAACTGTTTAGAGTTTGATGAAAGTTAGAAAACCCAAAGCGTACTCCAGAATAAATCAAATTTTCCATTCCAGCCCAATTGTCATACAAATTAATATCAAAACCGCCTTTAAAATAGGATCCGGTCGCCGTCGAGTTTAAATAGTCAGTTTCTGTTGTGCGTTCTTCGGAGCCGAATGCACCGGCAAGATAGACTCGTTCGGTGAGGCGATAATCCCCATTAATTTCAAAGCCCGAATAATCGGTTTCTAGGAAAGTTCGCGCCAATTTACTTAAGTCAGTTCCTAGACGTAAACCATATTGATGCATGATGACGATGCTGTCTGTTTCCTGAGTGTTTTCCTCTTGCGCCTGCAAATGAATGCCAGAAACTAAAACGAGAAAAAGGCTAATGAAATATTTTGACATGGATATCATTTTCATTTGTAATTTGATTAAGTATGATTTCTGAATTATCCATCCAAAGGCTACTGTCTTCAGTGATACTAAAAGTTTGTATCTCAAAGTTGTTACTGTATCCACAAGCCTTTGAAATATAAACCTTTTCAATGTTGTAGGTAATGGTTATAATATCGGGATTTCCGTTTACAACAGCATCCTTAAGATCATAACGTTCATAAAGTTTAAACTGAGTCTGTGTATTGTTTATGTCGAGCGGAACTGTAAGGATCGTTCGATTCAAAACGGTTTCATTAATTATTTCAACGATCTCATTAGTTTCATCGATTCCAAAAGCTTTTAGCCCTGGTACAATTTTGGTTTTTTCAGGGGCGGTAATATCATAAAACTCAATCACTAATCGGGGGGTGGTTGGTGCGTTTTCCGAACATACGTCGTCTTTTTCACAACTACAAATGATTAGAATTAATAAAAGAAAACACTTCTTCATAGGATTTAGTTAAGCGTTACGTTTTTCCAAAAGTACAACATTTTCTACGTGATGTGTTTGTGGAAACATATCAACGGCTTGAGTTTTACTTATTTTATACACGGAATCTAACAACGCAAGATCTCTTGCTTGAGTAGCACTGTTACAACTCACATAAACAATTTTTTCCGGCGCAATTTCTAGTATTTGGGCAACCACATCCTTGTGCATTCCATCTCTAGGAGGGTCTGTAATAATCACATCTGGATGTCCGTGGGTGTCGATAAACTCTCTGTTAAAAACATTTTTCATGTCACCCACAAAAAAATCAACATTATCAATTTGATTTAATACTGCATTTTCTTTAGCAGCATTTATCGCATCTGGAACTGATTCTACTCCAATAACTTTCAATGCCTTTTTAGCTACAAATTGTGCAATAGTTCCGGTTCCGGTGTATAAGTCATATACCAATTCCTTGCCTGTAAGACCCGCAAAATCACGTGTTATTTTGTATAAGTTATATGCTTGATCGGAGTTGGTTTGATAAAATGATTTGGCATTAATTTTAAATCGTAGGCCTTCCATCTCTTCAAAAATATGATCTCGACCTGCATAGCATACCACTTCTTGATCGTATATAGTATCATTAGCTTTGCCATTAATGATGTATTGTAAGGATGTGATTTCTGGAAAGGTTGTTTTTAAATGCTCTAAAAGGGCGATTCTATTTGTTTCATCTTCTTTAAAAAATTGAATTACGATCATCAATTCTCCAATGCTTGTATTTCGAATCATCAAGGTTCTTAAAACACCTGTTTGTTGACGGGTATTAAAGAAAGGAATATGGTGTTCTAATGCGAACTCTTTAACTGCATTTCTGACAGCGTTAGAAGGATCGCCTTGAAGCCAGCATTTTTTGACATCCAATATTTTATCCCACATACCAGGGATATGAAATCCTAAGGCATTACGGTCCCCTAAATCCTCGGTGGAAGCAATTTCATCAACGGTTAACCAACGACTGTCACTAAACGAAAATTCCATTTTATTGCGATAAAAGTATTGATCTTTAGAGCCTAAAATTGGTGTTATTTCTGGTAATTCAAGATGTCCGATGCGCATTAGGTTATTTACAACTTCCTTTTCTTTATAAAAAAGTTGGTACGAATAATCCATGTGTTGCCATTTGCAACCCCCACAAGTTCCAAAATGTTCGCAAGCGGGTTCGGTGCGTTTATCTGATAATTTATGAAAAACGGTTGCTTTTCCTTCGTAATACCCAGTCCTTTGTTTGAATGTTTGTACATCTACAACATCTCCTGGGACGGCATTTGGTAAAAATACCACTTTTCCGTCTGGCGCTTTGGCAATCGTTTTGCCTTTTGCACCTGCATCAATCACTTCTAGATTTGTAAATACTTTATTTTTATTTCGTCTACCCATGCCGCAAAAGTAAGGCAAAAAATAATGCTGCCCATAGAGAGCAGCATTAAAAATAATAGTTTGCTAATTTTTAGCTAATTTTATTTTTTAGTTAGTTTGTCAAAAAAGCTTTTTGCAGCATCTTTTCCTCCTAATCCAATGGCAATGGCTAAACCCAGAGCAATGGCTCCAAACAAATATTGAGTCAGTTTAGAAACTAAATCATTTCCAATATTTAATTGAGATAATATCATTGAAAATACTATTAATAGAATTCCAAATTTAGCAACAGAACCAATCATTCCGCCTTGTTCTATATTCATATTGTTTAAACGTCCAGTGATAAAATCTTTTGCTAAATCTGCTAAGAACATACCAAAAACAAACAAGACAATTGAGATAAATATATCTGGAATTAACCCAATGACGTTATTGAATAAATCTTTTGCCATTTCAAGACCTAATATATCAAAGACCGTTAATAAAACGACTAACAATAATACATAATAAATAAGGTTCCCAATGATTGTAGAAAAATTATGTTTGATTCCAATTTGCTCTAACATTTCATCTAACTTGACTTTCTCTGCAATGACATCAATTTTAATAAGTTTGGCGCCTTTAATCACGAGTCTTCTCAAAAGTTTCGCGATGATACGCCCTATAAACCAAAAGAGGAGTGCTCCAATTAATTTGGGTACAAATTGACCAATTTCGTTCATGAAATAGCTAAAACTTTCCCATAATTTTGTTCCTAATTCTTTTGTACTGTCGATAACATCGTCCATAATAGTGTTGTTTAGATTTGAATTAAATTTAACCTTTAAGTAGGTTTCAACTTATTTGACACATGTATACATAAAAAGTCACATTTTCTTCACACACCAATTAAACAAATGAATTTTAGCGACTCCTTAATTTTATGACTAAAAATCTCACTATATTGCATCAGATTATGGATGATTTCTCTCCACTAAGAAGGAATAGTTATTTTATCATTTCAAACTATTACTAAAATGGCTATTTTAGATTCAATTACATCACAAGAAGCAATCAATTTAGAGAACCAATATGGGGCTCACAACTACCACCCACTTCCAGTCGTTTTGACAAAAGGAGAAGGCGTTTATGTATGGGATGTAGAAGGAAGGCGCTACTACGATTTTTTATCTGCGTATTCTTCTGTTAATCAGGGGCATTGTCATCCAGCTATTGTAAATGCGATGATTGCGCAAGCTCAAACTCTGACCTTAACGTCTCGTGCCTTTCATAACGACAAGTTAGGGCCTTACGAAGAGTATGTCACCAATTACTTTGGGTTTGACAAAGTGTTACCCATGAATACGGGAGCTGAAGCGGTTGAAACGGCTGTCAAAATTTCGCGTAAATGGGCGTATGAAGTTAAAGGAATTCCTGAAAACGAGGCACAGATTATTGTTTGTGAAAATAATTTTCATGGACGAACCACTACCATTATTTCATTTTCAAATGATCCCGTCGCTCGTGCTAATTTTGGCCCCTTTACAGATGGATTTATAAAAATCCCATACGATGATACGGAAGCACTCGAAGCTACTTTAAAAAACAATCCTAATGTTGCTGGTTTTTTAGTAGAACCCATACAAGGAGAAGCTGGCGTATATGTGCCAACAGAAGGTTATTTAGCCAAAGCAAAAGCATTGTGTGAGGCGTATAATGTATTGTTCATCGCGGATGAAGTACAAACAGGAATTGCGCGTACAGGCCGCTTATTGGCCACTTGTGGGAATTGTGATTGTATTAAAAAAGATTGTTCTGGAACACCAGAAACAAAACCAGATATATTAATTCTTGGAAAAGCATTGAGTGGCGGAGTCTATCCTGTGTCCGCTGTATTAGCAAATGATGCCATTATGAACGTCATCACTCCGGGATCTCACGGCAGTACTTTTGGAGGAAATCCAATTGCGGCGGCGGTTGCAATGGCAGCATTGGACGTTGTTAAAAATGAGCAGCTCACCGAAAATGCAGATCGCCTTGGTAAGCTATTTAGGTCTCTTTTAAATGATTATATCTCGAAGAGTAAAATTGTAAAACTGGTTAGAGGAAAAGGGTTGCTAAATGCAATTGTCATTGATGACCACGAGGACAGCGATACCGCTTGGAACATTTGTTTAGACCTTAGAGATAATGGTCTGTTGGCAAAACCAACTCATGGAAACATCATTCGTTTTGCACCTCCATTGGTCATGACCGAAGATCAGTTGATTGACTGTGTAAATATTATTACCAATTCATTAAAGAATTTTGAAACTAAGTAGGTTTTTAAAACAAATACCAATTTATTATTTAAAAGCACTCCAGACTGGGGTGTTTTTTGTTTTTGGGCATGAAATAGTAAACAATCAACAAGTGTTTTAAATAATTTTCATTTATTTTTGATAATTAATTTAATCAACTTTAACACCTATTTAATGCGTCAATTCTTTTTTTTAATCAGTATCCTATTTTCAATTTCAATACATACCCAAATCATTCAAGATGATTTTGAAGGGGCTGGAACAATCTCAACTTGGTATGAAGATAATTTAGTGATGGAAACGAGTTTTTCAAACCCCTTCAAAGAAACGATAAACACTTCTAACACTGTTTTAAAATATACAGATGCAGGAGGATCGTATGCAAATGTTGGGTTTGATGTTTCTCCAAATTTTGATCTAAGTGAAACAAACTCATTTAGTTTAAAAATTTATGTGCCATCTTCCGGAATTACTGGAAGTCAAAACAATCAAGTGTCTTTGAAACTTCAAAACAACTTACTAGGTGAAAAATGGACCACGCAGTCAGAGATTATTAAAGATATTGTATTGGATCAGTGGCAGGAAGTGATCTTTAACTTTGAAACAGGGACGTATTCAAATTTTGATAATAATACAGGACCTCCAGTTGATAGAACCGATTTTAACAGAGTTGTGATTCAGGTCAATGGAGAAGACAATACGGATTTAGTCGTCGCTTATATTGATGATGTGATTCATTTTAATACTGAAAGTACTGAACCTGTCTACGATTATCTCGTTTGGTCGGATGATTTTGATGAGGATGGAGCGGTTGATGACTCTAAATGGTTTCATCAAACCCAATTTATAATTAATGGGAATTCATGGGCAAATAATGAGCAGCAGGCTTATACAGATCGAGAAGAAAATTCTTATGTAAGTGGAAACACATTAAAAATAAAAGCAATAAAGGAATCGTTTCCGGATCAGGGGACTACCAAACAATACACTTCGGCTCGCTTGAATTCTAAGTTTGCTTTTAAATATGGACGCGTGGAAGTGCGTGCGAAATTACCCTCTGTTGCGGGCTCTTGGCCAGCCATTTGGTTGCTAGGAAAAAACATTACAGAAACGGGCGGATTTTGGTCTGGAGAATTTGGAGATTCTGCTTGGCCCTATTGTGGTGAAATTGACATCATGGAACCTAATATTGCAAAAACCGAAATTTTAGGAACTTGGCATTGGAATAATGGAGATGGAAAAAAAATGAATACTGCTGGCATACCAACCACGAATGTGGACACCTCTCAAAATTGGCACATTTACTCTTTAGTTTGGACGCCAGAATCCATGAAAATATACATGGACCAAAATTTAGTCAATCAAATAGATGTTTTTTCACCTTTTGATCAAGAGTTTTACATTTTACTAAATGTGGCCATGGGAGGAGATTTAGGGGGCCCAATAGCCACTAATTTCACTAATGACACGATGGAGATTGACTATGTCGAAGTGTATCAAGAAACGCCATTGTCAAGTGAAGCGCCCACAGCGGCTCAAACAATTAGCATGTATCCAAACCCAGTTAACAATCTATTAAATATTCAAATCAAAAATACGCAAAGCCAACAAGCAGTTCTTAAAGTTTTTGATATGTCGGGACGTATGGTCGCCACGGTGGAGTCTCTTATCCAGAACAAAAAAATTAAATTTAATACGTCTGCACTAAGTCCAGGTATCTATGCGATGTCTGTGATTCTTGACAATGGTCAACCAACAACTCTTAAATTTATTAAAAACTAAACAGTTCTCTGCTATATAAAGCGATTACCTTAAAAATAGCATATTTAGCCATCGGTCTTGGAAGGCTTCATATCCATGATTTGATATCCAAATGGCAGTGTATCCGATATAAAACAGGTTCACAGCGAATGTAATTAGGGTCGCAATTTTTGCCAACTTCATGGTTTCCAAAGAACCTGAATATCCCAAGGGATTTTGCTGCGCTTGTTTGATTTTTTTATGAGCCATGTAAAAGCCAATGATAGAAAAAATAAGTCCGATGCCTCCAAAGCAAGCGCTAATTAGACTTATTAAACAGAGGGTGAAAATAGGGGCACTAACTAAGCGTGTTTTCATAGATAAGGGTTTGAACCCCATACACAACGCTATTCCAGAAAAATAAAGAACAGTAGGTTGTTGCGTTTGGAGCATTAATAATTTTAAATGTACTAAAAAAAAAATTCCTACTAAAATTTAGTAGGAATTGATCGTTAATAGTTCATTACTAGAATTTACTTTATAATAAATATTCTGTACTGACAAAGTTAGACTTGTTAGATTCTAACAGCGCTTTTAAAATGGTTTTATTAGCATCATTCTCTTTTGTCGCGACAAAAGTTCGTATAGAGAACGATCGCAATGCATCACGAACACTTAAGGTGCTAAATGCAGAATCTTTTCTTCCTGTAAATGGAAATACATCGGGTCCACGTTGACATGAACTGTTTAAGTTTACTCGGCATACAAGGTTGACGAGTACATCAAATAATGGCGCTAAAGTGTCTGCATCTTCTCCAAAAACACTCACTTGTTGTCCATAATTAGATTCTGCCATATCATCCAATACTTGTTGAACATCGGTAAATGTAATGATTGGAATGACGGGTCCAAATTGTTCTTCTTTGTAAACCTCCATGTCCTTGGTGACTGGATAAAGGACTGCTGGAAATATAAAATTATCAGAAACTTCGCCTCCTTTTGAATTTAATATTTTAGCCCCTTTAGACTGTGCGTCTTCAATAAGACCTTGAATATATGAGGGTTTGTTTGGTTCAGGAAGTGGGGTTAATTTAACACCGTCCTCCCAAGGATTTCCAAATTTAAGTGCATCTACTTTTTCACAGAAACGTTTGTTAAATTCCTCTGAGATACTTTCATGCACATACAATATTTTGAGCGCTGTACAACGTTGTCCATTAAAAGAAAGGGTGCCAGCAATACATTCGTTAATCGCTAAATCTAAATCAGCATCTGGTAAAATAATTCCAGGATTTTTAGCTTCCAATCCTAAAACCGATCGAAGTCGGTTGGCTTTTGGATGACTATTTTGTAGCGCATTGGCCGAACTGCTGTGACCAATGAGTGCTAAGACATCAATTTTTCCAGTTTCCATAATTGGTGAAGCAAGCACACGGCCACGTCCATAAAGAACGTTTACCACCCCTTTTGGAAAGCTATTCTGGAACGCTTCCATTAACGGTGATAATAATAATACCCCTAATTTTGCAGGTTTAAAAACGGTTGTATTCCCCATAATAAGCGCAGGAATCAACAACGCAAAGGTTTCGTTTAAAGGATAGTTGTAGGGACCTAAACATAAAACCACGCCAATAGGGCCCCGTCTGATGTGTGCATAAACGCCAGAATGTTTTTGAAACTTAGCTGAATTTCTATCTAGCTGTTTATAGTCGTCAATGGTGTCATATATATAGTCGACTGTTCGGTCAAATTCTTTTTCAGAATCTCCTAAGTTTTTTCCAATTTCCCACATCAAGTATTTAACAATCGTGTCGCGTTTGGTTTTCATTTGCTCAGCAAATTTTTCCATGCAAGCAATTCGATCGCCAACTTTCATTGTAGGCCACAATCCCTGACCATTGTTGTAAGCCTGAGAGGCAGAATCTAAAGCTTCGAAAGCCTCTGTTTTGGTGAGTTCAGGAACGCTTCCTAACAGCGTTGGTTCATAAGTATCCGTTGATGAAATTGTAGAATAAACATCGGTCATTTTGCCCGACCATTCTTTTAATTCCCCATCTACTAAATAAGTAGTTTGTTTGACAAGACTGTCAATTTTGAACGCTTCTGGAATAGTTTTAAGAGTCATATAATTGGTTGTTAGTTTGTAGGCGAAATTTAGGAAAATATCATCCATAATTATCCTAATGAAACGTTAATCTTGATAATTAAGTCTCAAAACACAAGGGTTGGTCTATAATTAACACTGATTATAAATTAAGGAACCCCTAGTAAACAGGGGCTGCTCTATAATTATTTAAATGTTTTCAAGTGCTTCCATTGCTTCTCGCCATCTCCCATGAATTTCATCATAACCAACCGTAAAAAAGATGTACAGAGTGTATGCAAAGTATAAGACATTAATAATCAGTATAATTAATGCGATTGTTTTGGCGGTATTCATCGCATTAATATTACCTTCATAGTTGTCTGGATTTTCTATCGCGGACTTCAATTTTTTATTGGCGATTAAATAGGCGGGGCCCGAGACTAAAAACCCAAGTCCACCAAAGCAGCAACATAGCAATCCGAAAATACTGAGAACATAAATGAGAGTCGTGTTTAATTGTTTTTTCATTGAAGAAATATTTAATTATAAAATTGTTTAATGGTGAAACTTAGTAAAATCGTTGCGATGGATACTATCGACAATAAATTGATGCCTTTTTGATCGTTTTTAAATTTATAAAATCGGGTGATGACTAAGTAAATCAAAAGAACCAACAAAGGATAAATTGCGGCATACATATAAAACGCTTCAAGAAAATGGCCTCTTAAGATCAAAACCAAGGACCTTTGAAATCCACATCCCAAGCATTCAAACCCAAAAAGTGTTTTGCTAAGACAAGGCATCATATAATTTTCTAGAGACATTTATGGACTGTTTGATCGTAGGTGGCTCAAATTAAGAAAATTATTTTCGAAATAAAAAATAGATATTACTATTTATCATTAATTCAAAAGCTGTAATTTTGATTTCTAAGTTAACTCTCATGTCCAAACGATCTATTTATTATTTGTGTTTAGTGTTAGGAATCGCTTTGGTTTTAGTTTCTGAATTTCAAGAAACACCAAGTATTCTGCTACAAATTTGTGGTTTGAGCGTACTGATGTTGTCCTTATATCAGTTATCAAAAGGGATTGAAGACCGCCCATCAAAAGATTCTTTTATAGAAAATGATGAAGAAGAATGAAGTTTAAAATCAATGATTCTGTGGCTGTATTGGATGATGATTTGTCCGGCACGATTACTAAAATAGAAGGCTCCGAAATTACGGTGGCGACTACCAATGGATTTGAATTGGTGTTTGAAGCCCATGAATTGGTGAAAATAAATCAAGATAAACTTATGGATCGATCGCTGTTTTCTAACGCTTCTTTAGAAAGTGTACTATCGGATAAAGAATCTAAAAAACGTCAGAACCCCCCAAGAGTCTCTACGAAGGAACGGGCACAGCCTGCCATGGAAGTGGATTTACACATCAATCAATTGGTGCGATCTTCTCGTGGGATGCAAAATCATGAAATGCTGAATTTACAGTTAGAAACCGCTAAGCGTCGTTTAGAATTTGCGATCCAAAAACGAATTCAACGCATTGTGTTTATTCATGGTGTAGGGGAGGGAGTCCTTAAAATAGAATTGCAATACCTTTTTAAACGGTACGAAAATTTAAAGTATTATGATGCCAATTACCAAAAATACGGACAAGGGGCAACAGAGGTTTATATTTTTCAGTCCAAACCGCCTTCTAACGTCTCTGTGTATTCATAAGTTCCGAAGAAAAAATTATCAGTTGCCAAAAGGGTGAGGTCAATATCTTCGAGGGAAATATTAATAGAATATGTTCGGTCAAATTTATTTGCATTTACAGCCGTCACAACATACGCATCTTCATAGTTTCGATCTAAATACCGAGCTTTTTTATTCTCTGTTTCTCCTGGAGAGATATCATCAGACAATATACCGTTATTGTTCTCATCTTCTAAACGCGTAGGCGTGGCATCTCCGTCATCATTATCGTCCAAATAATCGGGAGTTCCGTCCCCATCGGTATCTTGAGCATCCGATAAGTCGCCATCACCATTTGGGTCTGGATTTTCATTTAAAGTAAGCACATTGTCGCCATCATCATCATTGTCTATATAATCATCAATGCCATCCCCATCGTAATCGCCATCATACTCAAGAACGTTTGGCACGCCATCATTATCATCATCTTCAAAAGTGGACGTAAATATAATGGTGCCGCTTTTTGCCTCATAATCTTGATTCACAGAGACTGTGGCATCTGGAATTACTTGACAAATATAGTCCGTTGGATCGCCTGTATAGGTTCGGTAATTAAATCGAACAGAGCTTCCATTGAGGGACATTTCTGTGATTTCTTCAGGAGTTGTAGGTTTTAAAATAGTCATGGAGGTCGCATTCTTCGGAAACAAAAGGGTGAGGGATTCGAAAGGATCTTCTTTGGTGTCGTATAAAATATAACTATTGGTGTTGATTTCGCAAAGGGTTAGGTCTTGATCAAAATCAAATTCAACATTAAGAACATCCCCATCATCACAGGACAGAAAAAAACTACAACTAAATAGTAAAATTAAAACGGATCGCATATCAAACATATTTTATACAAAAGTAACCGATTTGTTAATTAGTTTGAAAGTTATTTGACAATAATTTAATTTGATTAAATTTGTGACAAATGAGAACGCTTATGGATTCAATTTATTTAGATAACGCTGCGACCACACAAGTAAGAGATGAGGTGATTGATAAAATGGCGTCGGTCTTAAAATCTTGTTATGGAAATGCGTCTTCAACGCATGGTTTTGGACGTTCTTCCAAATCTATTATCGAAAGTTGTCGCAAACGTATTGCAGCTCATTTTAATGCGTTGGCTTCTGAAATAGTGTTTACAGCGGGTGGGACCGAAGCGGATAATTTAGTACTTCAGTCGGCTGTAAGAGATTTGAAAGTCACGCATATCATCACGACTAAAATTGAGCACCATGCAGTGCTTCATACGGTTGCCCAATTAGCGATTGAATATGGTATTAGCATCAGTTACGTGGAGGTGTTATCCAATGGAACGATTGATTATAATCATCTTGAAACGCTTTTAAAATCAACTCAAAAAACCTTAGTTTCATTGATGCATGTCAACAATGAAATAGGCACTATTTTAGACCTCCAAAAGGTGGCTGATTTGTGCCAAACGAATGCCGCGCTGTTTCATACTGACTCCGTTCAATCTGTTGGACATTATCCGATTGATTTACAAAAAATACCTCTCGACTTTTTAGCGGCGAGTGCACATAAATTTCATGGACCCAAAGGGATTGGTTTTGCTTATATTCGAAAAAATTCAGGGTTGAAGCCGCAAATTCTGGGGGGTACGCAAGAACGAGGCATCCGTGCAGGAACTGAAAGTATTCATGATATTGTAGGTTTAGACCAAGCTTTGTCGCTTTCCTATGAAAATTTAGACTCTGAAATAACACAGGTAAAAGCTTTGAAATCCTATTTTATTGAGGAACTAATAACTCAAATACCATCGCTTAAATTCAATGGTTGTTGTAATGATTTAGACCAAAGTACCTATACACTTGTTAATGTGTGTTTGCCTGTTTCAGCGGCAAATGCGCCGATGTTTTTGTTTCAACTGGATTTAAAAGGCATTGCATGCTCCAAAGGAAGTGCCTGCCAGAGTGGAAGCGGAAAAGGGTCTCATGTGTTAGCAGAAATTCTTTCGGAGGCAGATCTTATGAAGCCCTCCATCCGGTTTTCATTTAGTATCTATAATACTAAAGAAGAATTAAAGCATGTGGTTGATATTTTGAAGGATTTAGTCAACGAAACGACGTCTTAAAATCGCATCCCTAATCTCACATTAAATACGCGCGGCGTCAAGTAATTTGGAATCGCATATTGACGTTTCGAATACACATCTCTTACCCATGTATTTGTAATGGAATTTTGAACATCAAACATGTTAAAAATTTCGACTCCAACAGATAATTCTTTAAATCGTTTTTTCCATCCATTTTTAGAAGTGCTTTTGGTATCAATAATCACATAGGACATGCCAACATCGGCACGCTTATAATCGGGCAGTCGATTTTGATAATTATAAGGACTCGCATAACTTGGAGAGCCTCCAGGAACCCCTGTATTGTAAACGAGGTTTAGATACATTTTTAGGTTTGGTATTTTAGGTACATAATCCTGAAAAAGAATTCCAAATTTCAAACGTTGATCGGTAGGGCGTGCGATATACCCTTGGTTGCTAATGTTCTCTTGAGTGTTTAAATAGCCAAATGAAAACCAGGATTCAGTACCGGGAACAAATTCCCCATTGAGGCGTAAATCCAAGCCATAGGCATAGGCTTTCGCATTATTATCTGCGGCGTACCGAATGCGGACGTTTTCAACGGTATACGGATTAACATCCGTTATGTTTTTGTAATACGCTTCTGAAACCAGTTTGAAAGGACGGTCCCAAATTTTAAAACTATAGTCGTTAGCGAGTACTAAATGCACCGATTTTTGTGCTTTGACATTGGTATTGACAAGACCGTCATTATCTCTTAGCTCACGATAAAAAGGCGGTTGGTAATACAATCCACCACTCAAACGAAATAACATATCCTTGTTCCAGTCGGGTTTAATTGCCAATTGTACTCTCGGACTCACCACAGCTTGAGACTTGCTTTCGATCCCATCGCCTTGTACGTTCCATGCATGGTAACGGACCCCCACATTGGCATACACTTCATGATTTCCAACCATGCTTCGTCGGTTCCATTGTCCATAAGCTTGGATTCGATTGAGTTGGGTTTTGTTGGTCGAACGAATGTTTTTATAAGGCACTAAAGGCCCTTCATAGGGAGTGTAAGGTTGATCGTTAAAACGGCCTACTTTTGGTGGATTTATAGAAAATCCAGCCGAATCAATCACTTCCCACTCTACAATACGGTCGCGAATGTCCTCATGCGTATATTTAATGGACCATTCAAAATTATTTTCGCCTGATTTTAAATGTCCTTTGTGCTCCACATTTGTGATTAAGGCATCCAAATCGTTTCGGGCATGGTTAATTTGAGACCCAATCCCTTCCGAAAACTCGACTTCTCCTAAATCTTCATCTCCAATATTACTATTCACTTCGCCCAAGCGGTATTGAGCTAAAATATCAAAATACTCCTGTTCGGTGGTGTGAAAGGTCGAAGTAATTAGTTTTAATGTTAGGTTTTCATTTACAAAATAACTCCCTTTAAAAGCTCCGAAATAGGTCTGGTATTTGTCATTTTCTTGGCCTTCATAAAACACGATTAACGCTAAGGGGTCTTGCAAGGTTCCAAAGTTAGTTTGACGCGTTTGAGGCTGGTAATTATAGTCGTTAATCGCTAAATTTCCTAAGAAGCTTAAATGAAATTTATTTGAAAACTTATAGGTCAGATAGGTTTGAGCATCGGCAAATTTTGGGGTGTAATTGGTTTCAGTTTCTTTAGAATCTACTAACAGACTGTTATCGCGATATCGAAGCCCTAGAAGTGCTGAAAACTTAGAATCATTACTCACACTTTCGACAGTAATACTGCCGCCGAGTAAACTCAAATCAGCTTGCACACCAAATTCGATGGGGACTCTATAGGTGATGTCTAAAACAGACGATAATTTATCTCCATACTTGGCTTGAAACCCGCCTGCAGAAAAATCTAAATTCTGTACCATATCAGAATTTACAAAACTGAGCCCTTCTTGTTGACCGGAACGCACCAAAAACGGACGGTAGACTTCAATTTCATTGACATACACCAAATTTTCATCAAAATTTCCGCCCCTAACAGCGTATTGTGTGCTTAATTCATTGGAGATATTAACCCCTGGAAGAGTTTTTAATAAATTTTCAACGCCTGGCTGCGCCCCTTTGATCGTACGAATCAGTTGTGGTGATATGGTAGTAACGCCTTCCAATTCTTTTCGTTTTGAGCCTCTAATAACGATGGTTTCAATCTGCTCATAATTTGTTTTTAAAACAGGGTTAAATTCGAGTTCCTCTCCATTTTTTAAATTAAATGGCGCTTCTAAATATTTGTAATTTAGATGTGAAAATCGAATTTTAACAGTTTCATTTGCAGGGATTTTTAACAAATAAAATCCATTTATATTAGTTGTCGTTCCTCTATTATTAGCAATCACATTGACTCCCGCAATTGGTTCGTTAGTTTCATCGAGTACGACGCCGCGAAGTGTTGCAGATTGACAAAATGCAATGGATGGTAAGATTAAGATTAGTAGTAAAAATTGGTAAGCAGCGTTTGATTTCAAATTATAAAATTATTATTTTCTGTAAAATATAGATTCAAATGTAGAACTATTTCCAACATTATCGGTTACAATGATTTTTAAATTATTTTTAGTATCGGTGACCACACCATCATTAAAATCGTGGGTTAAAGTTTCTGTTTTAGTATCGTACTCCATTAAAATCCATCGATCATTTAGAGTGGCTCTGTAATTTTTTATGCCTGTAATGCCATCCGAAATTTTAACTTTCAAATACCGGTACTTACTCATCCAACTATTATTTTTAAAATTTATTGCCTTTATCTTTGGGTTTTCAGTATCAATTCCTAGGGTGTAATCTCCTAAATATTTGGTACGGGCCGTCAAAACATCCCCTCGTCTTTTAGTGGAGGTATAGTAGAGTTTGTTTCCATAGCGCGACACACTTCCAATAAACAAATTCTCCTTGTCGGTTGCTTTATATTGACTAATATCAAAGTTGATATTCATGGATTTTTTTAAAGGGATATTGGCTTTGTGAAGTTTTAAAGTATCATTCGTAACGTCAAAAACGATGGCAACATCTTCATAAAAGGAGTCTTTATAAATTTGAACACTCACAGATCCTTTTTCTAAAAGTGTTTCTTCGGAGGCAATAATGTTTTGAAGAACCTGAGTTTTGATCCTTGCTTTAGGGAGGTCTTTTTGAAGGCCTATAATTGGGATGTTCAATTTGGATTCGTTGCCTTTATAGTCACTAACGCTTATTTTATAAACAGAATTAGTGTTGTCTTCAATGGATACAATTCCTTGACTTTGATGGTTTTTAAGAAGTTTTAAAGGGTTATTACTATTAATAAATAATTTTTGAATCCGTTTTTTGGTCTCATAAAAATAGCCATAATCAATATATCTGTTTAGATGTTTTGTTTCACTAAATGAAAAACGTTTAAAATCAACTTCTAAACTTTTGGCGCCGTTAAAAGTGGTTTCAATTAAGCTGACCCCATTTTTATTGGAGGCATAATCTTGTCGGTCTGTACTAATAATTCCAAATCCAATTTCCCCAAAGGCGGTAATTTGTTCCGTTTTATAAGTTCCATCGGCTAACTTTATCAACCTAATTTTCACTCTGGTGTTCACTCCATTAATATGACTACCTTCAGATAATGGATATCCAAACAATTCATACACTTCAGGCTTGGTGGTGTCTTTGATATCCAGACCGAACAACATGGGGTTCATGGGGCGTTCTTGTTTATCTCTAATCTCAAAATGTAGGTGAGGTCCACCAGAACCTCCAGTATTTCCGGTATAAGCAATCACTTCTTTAGCAGCTACTTTGAGCGTTTCGGCTTTCGGAAATAATTCCAATTCAAACGTTTCTTTTGTGTACTGTTGTTGTTTAACGTATGCTTCAATACTTGGAGAAAACTTTTGAAGATGTGCATAGACAGTGGTGTATCCGTTGGGATGGGTAATGTATAAGGCTTTTCCATACCCATACCTTGAAATTTTAATACGACTAACGTACCCTTCAGCAGATGCATAGGTTTTAAAACCTTCTTTCCCTTGTGTTTTTATGTCTAATCCCGAATGAAAATGATTGGTACGTAATTCAGCAAACGTCCCCGATAAAACCAATGTGATATCGAGTGGGCTCGAAAAATAATTTTGGGGGTATGGATTTTGTGCGTTACAAAATGATATCACAAAAAGAAGGAAACAGAAACAAGCTTTCATAAAATTCAATAGAGTTGCTAATTTATACAATTGAACCTAAATAGAAAAATAAAACACAGATATCAATTGTATCACAGAAATAAATTAAAATATACCTTAAAACAATTGCGTTATTAAGTATGGAATGTTAAATTTGTGAAATAGGTATTGTAACTGCAAATGAGTAAAATCGAGTTAATTGTCAATTCTTTAGAGCAAAAAGTGAAACGAGTTTTGCATGAAATGACTCAATTAAAAAAAGAAAATGCATTTTTGAAAGATGAATTACTAAAAGCAACGACTTTGAGTTCAAAACAAATGCAAGCGCTTCAGCAGAAAGAAGACGATTATAAGACACTCAAATTTGCAAATTCAATCCTAGGCAGTGACGACAGTAAAAGAGAAACGAAGCTTAAAATTAATACTTTAATCAAAGAGATTGACGATTGTATATCGAATTTATCGGATTAAAGCTTAAAGCATATGAGTGAACGGTTAAAAATAAAATTATCCATAGGCAATCGAGTATATCCATTGACTATCACTCCCGATCAAGAGGAAGGGCTTCGAACAGCCGCCCAGAAAATTGAGACGACGATTAAGCAATTTGAGAAGAGTTACTCTGTTCAAGACAAGCAAGATGTACTGGCCATGTGTGCCCTTCAGTTTGCTACTCAAAATGAACAAAAAACAATAGATAACACCAGTTTGAATGAAGATTTAAAATTGCGTCTAATTGCAGTAGACGAATTATTAGACACCCATTTAAACAACAACGTTCTTTAAATAAAATAAGGTTACTGCCTATATTGATCATTTTTTTGATAAACTCAACGGAAATTCTTTAAAAAGGAGTGCGTTTAAGTTGTAAAAGCATGCTGTCTTGTTACAGATCCTTGATCAGCTTTTCAACTCTAAATCTTGTATTTATGGAGTTTATACAAAAACCAGATTGATGTAGGCTTTTTTTTTAAATTAAATTATCAACTATGGAATCCAACATTATACTCATCGGTTTAGGAGCTGCAGTCTTAGGACTTGTCTTAGGACTCATCATCTCCAGCATCCGTGAAAAAAGCAACGCCTCTCAACTCACTAAAAATGCGAAACGAGAAGCCAACGTCATCCTTTCTAAAGCAAAATCTGAAGGAGAATCGACCAAAAAAGATAAAATATTTCAAGCGAAAGAACGGTTTTTAGAGCTAAAATCCGAGCATGAACAAGTCATTTCATCGAGAGAAAAGAAAATGAATGAGGCTGAAAAGCGCACCCGTGACAAAGAATCTCAAATTTCTTCAGAACTTTCTAAAAACAGAAAACTATCAACGGACTTTGAAACTAAAATCAAGGATTATGATCATCGTCTCGATATTCTAACCAAACGGAAGGAAGAAGTAGAAAAAGCGCACAAAAGTCAAATTCAACAATTGGAAGTCATTTCTGGGCTATCAGCGGAAGATGCAAAGCATCAATTGATAGAGTCTTTAAAGTCGGAAGCTAAAAACGACGCGATGGTCTTTCTCCAAGATACCATGGAAGAAGCTAAGTTGACTGCCGAGCAGGATGCGAAGAAAATCATCATTAACACCATTCAACGCATCGGAACCGAAGAAGCGGTTGACAATTGTGTATCTGTGTTTAATATTGAATCAGACGATGTTAAGGGGCGAATTATTGGACGTGAAGGACGTAACATTAGAGCGATTGAAGCGGCGACTGGAGTTGAAATTATAGTCGACGATACGCCAGAAGCAATCATATTATCCTGTTTCGATTCGGTACGAAGAGAAGTGGCGCGTTTATCCTTACACAAACTAGTCACTGATGGCCGTATCCACCCGGCACGAATTGAAGAAATAGTAAAGAAAACTCAAAAACAAATAGAACAAGAGATCATTGAAGTTGGAAAACGAACCGTCATTGATCTAGGAATTCATGGATTACACCCAGAATTAATTAAAACCGTAGGACGTATGAAATACCGTTCATCTTATGGTCAGAATCTATTACAACACTCCAGAGAGGTTGCAAAACTGTGTGGCGTGATGGCTGCAGAATTAGGGATTAATCCAAAATTGGCTAAACGTGCAGGACTGCTTCATGATATTGGAAAAGTACCAGATGCAGAAGCGGATATGGAAACACCGCATGCGATTTTAGGCATGCAGTGGGCCGAAAAATATGGTGAAAATGCCGAAGTATGTAACGCCATTGGGGCCCATCACGACGAAATTGAAATGAAATCGTTAATGTCTCCAATTGTTCAAGTCTGTGATGCGATTTCTGGCGCACGTCCAGGCGCACGTCGTCAAGTCTTGGATTCTTATATTCAACGTCTTAAAGATCTTGAAGAGATTGCTTTTGGATTTAGTGGGGTTCAAAAAGCCTATGCAATTCAAGCTGGTCGTGAACTTCGAGTTATTGTCGAAAGTGAAAAAGTATCCGATGAAAAAGCAGGGAATTTATCCTTTGAAATTTCTCAAAAAATCCAAACAGATATGACCTACCCCGGACAAGTGAAAGTAACGGTGATTCGTGAAACACGTGCGGTGAATATTGCTAAATAAAACAATACTTTTATAATTATCAAAAAAGCAACCTTAGGGTTGCTTTTTTAGGCTCTAGGATGAAATTTCAGCATGGCGTCTTTTAGATGGCTTTTATCGACGTGCATATAAATTTCGGTGGTTGTAATACTTTCATGCCCCAACATCAGTTGAATGGCTCTTAAATCGGCCCCATTTTCTAATAGATGTGTTGCAAAGGAATGTCTGAAGGTATGTGGAGAGATTTTTTTGGGAATCTCTGCTTTTAAAGCCAAGGTTTTTACAATGGTAAAAATCATCGCTCGGGTGAGTTGTTTACCGCGTCGGTTTAAAAATAAGGTGTCCTTAAAGGCAGGTTCAATCGTGATCTGTGTGCGGACATGTTCTTTGTATAGGTTGATGTATTTTTGTGTTAAAGGACCAATGGGTACAAAGCGTTGTTTATCGCCTTTACCTGTGACTTTGATAAAACCTTCCTCAAAAAATAAATCTGAAATTTTAAGCGCTGTGAGTTCACTGACACGAAGCCCACAACTGTACAAGGTTTCTATAATCGCACGGTTGCGTTCGCCTTGTGGTTTACTTAAGTCAATCGCGGCTACAATGCGATCAATATCTTTTACAGACAGTGTATCGGGCAATTTGCGACCAATTTTGGGTGCTTCAATACGTTCTAAGGGATTAGAACTGCGGTAATTCTCAAAAATAAGGTAATCAAAAAAACTCCGTAGTCCTGAAATAACACGCGATTGTGTTCGGGGATTGACGACTTTGGCCAGTTCATAAATAAACTGTTGAACCGTTTCTGTTTCTATTTTGAGCGGACTCAATTTGATCGCATGGGTTTCTAAAAAAACAATCAATTTCTGAACGTCTAAATTGTAGTTGTTAACCGTATGCATGGACATGCCGCGCTCAATTTTTAAGTATAAAGAAAAATCTTTTAAGGCCTCATTCCACTTCATTCGAATAGGTGTTGACTACTTTTAGTGTTTAGTTTTTAACATCGCTTTTGTAGCGACCGTTCTAAATCCAATATGATCTGAACCTGAGTCTTTACTTGTGCCCATTCGCGCAGAAATTCGAAAGCTCGCACAATAGGATTCATGGCATAAAAACGACCCACCTTTCATAACATATTCCGTTTCATAGGGATTGTTTGGATTGTAGTATCTATCCGATCCTTTCGGATTGTTTTGTACGGATTTGGCATCTATTTCATTGTAATAATTTAGATTGAATAAATCATTGGTAAGCTCCCATACATTCCCTAGCATATCATAAAGTCCTATAGAATTTGCGGGGAAAGACCGCACGGGGGCAATCAACTCAAAGCCATCTTCTGAATTATTTTTGACTGGAAACACGCCTTGCCACGTATTAGAATTTTGATTGAGAACGTCTGAATTATCGCCCCAAGTATAAATAGATTCATCATAGTATCCTTGTGCCGCAGCTTCCCATTCGGCTTCTGTTGGCAATCGTCTGTTTGCCCATTTACAATAGGCTAAAGCGTCCTCTAATGCCACATGAACGACCGGAAAACTATCTTTCCCATCGATATTACTTTGAGGCCCTTCGGGGTGTTTCCAATCCGCTCCAATTTTCCACGTCCACCATTGGATGTAATTATTCATATCCTGAACGGCATTTACATTTTTATTAAAAATCATACTCCCAGGTTGTAATATCGAATCGTGAGGTTTTGCTGTGTTGGGCGGTAATTGAGTTTTCATGAAGTCCCAATCAATAGCGCGCTCGGCAACGGTCTTGTAGGAAGTCGAATCTACAAACGTTCTAAATTGTGCGTTGGTAACTTCTGTAACATCGATAAAAAACCCATCGACTTGTACGAGGTGTCCAGGTTTTTCACGTGGCATTGCAAACGGATCGCCATCCTTTGCTCCTTGAACAAACGTTTTCGATGGCACCCACACCATGCCTTTGGGCGGTGGAGTCGAAATTGTGTTTACTGGAGTTCTTGAAGACTCATTTTTGCTGTTGTTTTTACAACTAAAACTGATGAGTAAAAGTAGGAGGGAACCTGTGAATACGATTGAATGTTTGGACTTCATGATGAAAATTGTATTGGATTGACTTGAGTTAACCATCACAAATATAACGAAGTGAATTTATATATGTGGATTTGCCACATAAAACAGTTGTCATTAGTGAATTTAAATTTAGGTTTATTACTCGTTCAGGTTGATTAACAACGCATGTAGATACTTTTGTTTAGGTAATAAATAAATGCATAAAACAGGGCTAATTTTTTTAAAAGTTTCTTTGGTTATTCATGATTTTAAAATACATTTATCATAGAATTCAGATCCCAAGTCTAATTCTTCACAACCAATTATACTTTTTTTTAAGTTATTTTTTACTAAAAAATAACCGACTGTAAATAGGCTCTGTTTTGTAATGACTTGCTAATTACCAGATTTTTAGGCGACATATTTATATGTTTCTAGTTATAAAATTTTCTATATTATTATGAAAAAAACCACCCTCTTAATTTTAATGATCGTTGCATCAATGCAAGTCAGTGCGCAACTGGTAAAAGAGAAATCTGTTAATGTAGCGATTGGCTTAGGGTTTAGTTATCCAACCGACGCCATTGATGTTTCAGGGTCTGGATTTTATATTCAAGGCGAATATGTAAATACGCTTAAAAAATGGATTGATATCCGACCTTATGCTGGGCTAATTTTAACCAAAACAAACTCGGATTATAACGATAGACATGGCACCGATTTCAAGTCTTCTACAAACGCGTTATTAATTGGAGCAAAGGCTCGGGTTATAGCCCCTATTCCATGGGTTGCCCCTTATATTGAAATTGGAATAGGAGTTTCAATGGGTTCTTTTGAAAACTTAACCCCCGTTACTAATATTGATAAAAGAGGTGTGTTTTTACACATTCCTTGGACGATTGGCTTGAAATTAGGGCCAAACCGAACGTATGACATTTCCTTTTCTTATTATGAACATCCCGCAGTTAAACAATTTAGTGCAGCTGCTACCATTGGGTTTTCATTTCCACTAAAAAGTAAATAATAGTAGTTAAGAAAGAGTATTGTATAAAATCTAATTTGGCATCAATTAATTAGCTAATTTTGAATTGAATATTTAAGCCAACTAAATGAAATACCTACTCACAGGACACGAGACCGAGCGACTCACATTTCGACTGCTTCAACCCGAGGATTTTAATACTTGGGTCGATTTATTTAAAGCGAAAAATAGTGCGAAGTTTTTAAAACTAGATCCAAAACTATCGGAAGTTGAATTGTGTAAATTATGGTTTGACAAATGTTTTCACAGGTATGAAAATGAATTAGGCGGTATGAACGTTTTGATTGATAAAGCCACCAACCGATTTGTTGGGCAATGTGGATTGTTAGTCCAAACCATTGAAGAAGTGAAAAGACTCGAAGTTGGTTATTCGGTGCTTCCAGCGTTTTGGAATCAAGGGTATGCCTTTGAAGCGGCCTCAAAATGTAAGCATTTTGCATTTGAAAATAATTTTGAAACATCTCTCATTTCAATGGTTCATGTTGATAACATAGCTTCTGAAAAAGTGGCATTAAAAAATGGCATGGGCTTTGAAAAAAAAATAAAGGATTTCAATATTTTCCGTATTGATAAAGACAATTGGACGCCCCCTCAATGATGAGCCCAGAAGTACTTACTATAGTTGTAGATTACTATCTTTTCAAAGGATCGAATTTTAAATTCTCTAACAAAGTTATAAACAAAAAAAGAGCCTTGCGACTGCAAGACTCTTTTAGTAAAATATAGTTTAGATAATTAGTTCGCTGAGAAAGTAACTTCAGTTCCTTCACTAGAAAACACAGCCTCCGTATCGGTTAAAGAAACAATTCTAACTAGTTGGTTTTCACTTCCGATATTAAACCCCGTTTGATTTGTATCATTCCATGACCAAGGTTCTGTTTCAACTTTAGTCCCGCTAGAGCTTCCAGTCCATACAAACGTATACGATCCGTACGTAGAGAAGGTGAGAGTCATTGAGGTTGCTGGTGTACAATTTTCAATCTGCTCTTCAGTATCGTCATCATATTCGATAATACATGGATCATTATACCACTCGTCAGTCCTGTCTTCACCTTCTTCGAAGACAGAAACTAAGGACCAAGTTTTAATTAATTTCACATGATTAGAGTCCGCATCAGCAGTCGTACTTTCATCCATTGGCTCTTCTTTTGCTGCGGTATATTCACCTGCAAGATTGTTACAACTGTCAAAGCCTGCATTTTCAGGAATGCTCCATTCTACGTTAAAAACAGCAGAGAAATTATCGTTAGTTTCAGTAACGACAACATCCGTTAAAGTTGCAATGGTTAGGTTTGAAGTTCCAGCGTAGAAATTTAAATCAACACTAGAAACAGTTCCAGAATCTTCATTCAGAACATAAGAACCATAAATTGTTTGAGAGTTTCCATCGACTACAAAACCCATGATATAATCTTCATCATTAAACTCAAGGTAGCTAAAGGTACATGTGTTTGCTACTCCTCTTGAAGTATTAGAGAAATTCCATTTTCCGTAAATAATTTTTTTAGCTTCAACAGCTGTTTGTTCTGAGACCGTCCCGGTCGCATCTAAAGTTGTAATTCCATTGGTTGTTTCGACAATAGGGTCTACTGCAACAGGGTCATCACTTCCACAAGCGGTGAATAGTACGATGGCACATAAATAAAGTAAATTTTTCATAATCTTAAAAGTTAAATTTAATTGCAAAAGTAAAGTTTTTTAAAGGATATCTTTATTTATTTTCGAAAAAATCACGTGATCAAGCTGTCAACTTCAATAAATAATTCAACCCCTTATCAATACTATACGACTTATATCAGTAGTGTCACGGAAGCTTTTAAAAACATGAAACCCATAACTTTCGTTATGGGTTTCTTAGTGCGGAGAGTAAGGGATTCGAACCCCTGGAGGTGTGACCCTCAACAGTTTTCAAGACTGCCGCATTCGACCACTCTGCCAACTCTCCAATCGGCTGCAAATATAAAAGGCTTTTTAGTTCTAGCAAATACTTTTAGTATTTATTTTCAAAAAATAATAATATCCCTTTTTAAGCATTAATTAAGAAAAACAGTTCGCTATCTACTTTATTATTTTATACTTTTGAAAAAACTTTTATTTATGGATATTATTCAGGCGTTAGAATGGCGCTATGCGACCAAAAAATTTGATTCTGAGGCGATCATCCCAGAAGTGACTATAGAACAGCTTAAACAGGCTTTTAACCTTACTGCAACTTCCTATGGACTTCAGCCAGTTAAGATGTTGTTGATTCGTAATAAAACAACTCTAAGCGAGTTAGTACCTTTATCTATGAATCAATCTCAGGTCGGGCAAGCCTCTCATCTATGTGTGTTTTGTGTCGATATGAGTATTGATGAAGCTTACATCCGAGATTATTTTGAGCGTATCAAATCCATTCGACAAACTCCCGATGCTGTTTTGAGTTCTTTTAGAGACAGTATTATTAGTAGTTTTGATAAAAAATCGGAAGAAGATTTGTTTAATTGGGGCGTCAAACAAGCGTATTTAGCCCTGGGAAATATGCTAACCGTGTGTGCCACTCAAGGCGTAGATGCCTGTCCAATGGAAGGTTTTGATCCCCAACAATACGATCGCTTTTTTAATTTAAAAGATAAAGGCTTAAGATCGGCATTGATTATGCCTATTGGATATCGTGCCGAAGATGACATGTTTAGAACGATGAAAAAAGTGAGAAAACCACTCAACGAATCAGTTATAGAATTTAAATAGTAAACTTATGCCTGGATTTGAATTATTTGGTGATGCCGAACGAAAAGAAGTACATGATGTACTTGATAGTGGTGTTTTGATGCGCTATGGATTTGACGGCATGCGTCAGGGGCATTGGAAAGCAAAGGAATTGGAACAAGCCATCCAATCTCGATTTGAGGTGAATCATGCTCAACTTCTTTCAAGTGGAACCGCTGCAGTGAGTTTAGCACTTGCATCGGCTGGCATTGGAGCAGGGGACGAAGTCATTATGCCATGTTTTACATTTGTTGCTAGTTTTGAAGCCATCATCATGTTGGGAGCCACGCCAATTATTGTTGAGATTGATGACACCCTGACTTTAGACATCGATGCAGTAAAAGCCGCTGTCACGCCAAAAACCAAGGCGATCATGCCAGTGCATATGTGTGGAAGTATGGCCAATCTAAATGCGCTTAAAGTCATTTGTGATGCACACAACTTAATACTAATTGAGGATGCCTGTCAAGCAATAGGAGGGACCTACGATGGAAAAGCGCTGGGAACTATTGGCGATTTAGGTTGTTTTTCGTTTGACTTTGTAAAAACCGTGACTTGTGGAGAAGGCGGCGTTGTCATTTCTAACAATAAGAAGTATTATACAAATGCCGACCATTATTCCGATCATGGTCACGATCATGAGGGATCAGATAGAGGGGCCGAAACACATCCTTTTTTAGGGTATAACTTTCGGGTCTCCGAATTAAATGCAGCCGTTGGTTTAGCACAATTTCGACGCCTAGACGATTTTATTGCAATTCAAAAAAAGCATTATACAATTATTAGAAATGAATTATCTAACATAGAAGGGCTTACTTTTAGAACCGTTCCAGAAGGAGGCGAAGAAAGTTATGCATTTTTAAACTTCTTTTTAGAGGATTTAGACACGGCCCGAAAGGTGAGTCACTCATTCAAAGAAAATGGAATCGATGTCTGTTTTCATTACTTCGATAACAATTGGCATTACATTCGTAAATGGGACCATCTAACAACTCAAAAATCGTTATTTCCTTTAAGCAAAGAATTGAAAGAAGGCTTGTCGTATTTGAAAGGTAAAACGTTTGAAAAGTCAGATCATTTTATTGGTCGAAACATTTCGTGTTTGATCAAATTATCTTGGACCGAAGCAGAAGTCATTCAAAGAGCCAAAACTATGGCTGCACTTATTCGAGAATCGATTGCTTAGTAGTTGATATATTCTACAATTTCTAAACCATAGCCGATCATTCCAACGCGTTTTTTTTGTTCGCTGTTTGAAATCAGTCCTAGTTTGTGAATATTTAGATCGTGAAGGATTTGCGCGCCAATTCCAAAATCTTTAGAATCCATTCCAATACTTGGTGCTTTAGTGACCGTTCCTGCTTTCTGGGTGTTTTTCACGATATCCAACCGTTTTAAAAGGTTGGCGGGTTGAATACTCTGATTGATAAATATAATGGCCCCTTTTCCATGCTTATTAACAAGCTTAAACATGCCGTCGAGTTGTTGGTCGGCATTATTAGTCAGCGTTCCTAAAATATCATTATTAACAAGGGTAGAGTTAATTCGCGTTGGCACCGTTTCGTCAGGGCTCCAAGTGCCTTTAGTTAAAGCAATATGAACCGCATCATTTGTCGTCTGTTGATACGCTCTTAATCTGAAATCGCCAAAGCGTGTTTCAATTTGAAAATCTTGTTTTTTCTTAATTAAAGAATCGTGTTCCATTCGATACGCCACCAAATCTTCAATCGAAATTATTTTTAAATCAAATTTTTCTGCAACGACTCTTAGTTCAGGCAAACGCGCCATGGAGCCATCGTCATTTAAAATTTCAACTAAAATTCCAGCCGGTTGGAATCCAGCCAAACGGGCTAAATCAACAGCGGCTTCCGTATGACCTGTCCGGCGAAGTACGCCTCCATTTTTTGCTTTTAAAGGAAAGATATGACCAGGACGTCCTAAATCGTGAGGTTTGGTGATTGAATCAACCAAAGCTTTGATCGTTTTTGAACGATCTGAGGTAGAAATTCCCGTCGTACATCCATTCCCAATCAAATCCACAGAAACGGTAAACTGTGTGTTGTGTAATACCGTATTATTTTGAACCATCATATTAAGATCCAATTCATCACATCGGGTTTCGGTGAGTGGGGCACAGATCAAGCCACGACCGTGTAAGGCCATGAAATTGATCATTTCGGGAGTTACTTTTTCAGCGGCTGCAATGAAATCGCCTTCATTTTCTCTATTTTCATCATCAACAACCACAACTACTTTTCCGAGTCGAATGTCATTTATAGCATCTTCAATACTATTTAATTCCGTTTTTCCTTGTGTAGGTTGTTCTGTAATTGACATGCTTATTTTTTTTTGTAAATATATTATAACTAATCTATTCCTTAAGTAATTTTAGATAAATCTTCCGTCATTTTCTTGCTAAAATAGATTCGATATAGAACAAATAACGGCAGTCCTAATAGAATGAAAACAACCGAATTGGTCATGAAATTTTTCTTTAAAAGTGTATAGAAATTAGATTGATTCATCACTGTTTTTTTGAATAACATTAAAAAGAGAATCGTGGCTATTGATGCCACAATAATCAAAATTGGACCTACAGTAGGAAATCCGTTGTTATTTAATATGGAGCCTCCCAAGCCAAATACGACCATTACAAAATAGAGAACGACAGCTAGTTTAGAGTTTTCTTTAAAATCGGTTAAATGACGTATACCCGTTTCATATTTTTCATTTAAAAGTTGACCACTCATTCTAAGTTCTAGTTCACTAATCCCTCTATCTTTTAGATGTCCTAAAGCTACAGATTTGTAGTTGTAAGAAAGCCCAAATTGGCGGTAATTTTTAACAATGTCGATGAGTTGTTCGTTGCTAGATCGTTCTAATTCATCACTGTTTTCAGAGGATGAAGACGCAAGAGTTAAAACCTCTTTATTGTTGTTGACACTGTTTATGAGAGGAATTAAGATACTATCAAAATCAACCAACGCTCGATCTTTTGTGGCTCTGTTTGTGAGATAAATACTAAAAGGGAGTACGATTAAAGTGGACAGCCATGTTGCAAAAACAGGGTCCAAACTACTATCTTCCGCACTATTTTTGGCAAACAACCCGATGAAATGATAGGTTAAAAAGATGAGTATCGCAATGATAAGTGGGAGTCCAATCCCCCCTTTTCGAATTAAAGCACCTAGTGGTGCTCCAATGAAAAATAAGATGATACACGAAAATCCTAAAACAAATTTATCATGCATCGAAATAATATGTTTATTTATATTTACTTCAGACAGTAAGAGTGATTTTGATTTAATTTTAAGATCATCCTTAGCCGATTTAATAGAATTAAGTGCGATATCGAGTAATTGAATGGCCTTTTTCTCTGAAAACAACTCGAGTATGACAAACTCCTTTTGTATTGAATCAACTTCTTTTACGTTGTAAGCGATATTTAAATTTTGTGTATTAGAACGGTCCAGCATCTTTTTAGAAAACCCTTCTAGGACTTTATCTTTTGTTATATTAAGAGAGTCAATAGTAGTGCTAAGGTCACGTACCCCGAGCATCGTATAACGTTTAGACGATTGTTTGTCTTCATAGTCAATATCGTTAAACTGAGACACGTCAATATTGATGATATATTTGTCAAACGTACTTTTTGCCTGTGGCTTATTTTTGGTGCGCTTGATATAGTTTTTAGGTTGAAGCTCGTCATAAAAATTCCCATCAATCAATACTAACTGAAGGATATCTGAGTTCTCATTACTAATAAATTGTCCAGTGTTCGATTTGATAACTGTATTGTTGACATTAGAATTCCCTTTTTTCTGATGAATAATCACATCTCTTAAAAAAGAACCATTTTCACCACTTTTTTCGGCAACCTTAATATTGATGCCATCGAGTTGATTAAATTGCCCTTCGGCGATCGCCATCGCAGGTTTGACCTTTGCTATATTTTTCCTCAGATTGTAAAAGCTATATTCTGCGGCAGGAATGACGTTATTGGCAAAGAAAAAACTAATTACTGCAAGGAATACAATAAACATACTTAAGCTCTTCATGGCTCTTTGCAGTGAGATTCCAGTAGATTTCATGGCCGCAAACTCATAGTTTTCGGAAAACCCACCAAACACCATTATTGAGGCTAATAGAATGGTAAGTGGGAGTACGAGTGCTACAATTCGAGGTGAAACATAGAGTAAAAACTTCAGTATGACCACAATTTCTAATTCTTTTCCAGCGAGTTCAGAAATATAAACCCAAACAGATTGTAACAAAAAAATCATCATCAGTATCAAAAAGACACTGAAAAATGTTTTCAAAAAAGTGGTTAATATGTAGCGGTCTAAGAGTTTCAATACAAATTCCTAATCTAAGTTATTGATGTAAAAATCATCATATTTTGATGCATCAAAGGTAAATAAGGTTTCGGACAAAGGTTGATTTGTTTTAAAAGAATTTACAGTTAAAATGGTTTTGGTACTGTTGGCACCAATTTCTATAAGTCGGTACACATGTTGGGTATTGATGTCAATACCTAACAAAACATATTCAATTTCGGAAGTACTGTCAATCGGATCCAATCGGATGTATTGAATTTTGCGGCCTTGGATGTTTTGAATGATGTCCATTTTATAATTATATCCCTTTTCATAGAAAGTCAACATTTTACTTGGAGTGATGGTGTTATCATCACCGCTATTAAAGCTCGAAATGGTGACTTCTTCATCCTCGGGACTGATGGTGTAAAGCGATTGCCCATCAAATAAGCGTTTGATTCCCAAAATATTTAGAGAATATTTTTCGTCAGATAATGTGATATTACCTCGTGTTTCTTGATGAATATTTTCTTCAGAATTTTCTAAAACATATTTAAATTCCAAAACCATATTATCATAGCTTTTAACTTTGGCACTTACAGCTTCCAATAGCGTTTGCGCTTCTGGTTCACGATTTTGAGCCAGACCGATGGTCCAACTAAATACACATATAATGGTTACTAATAGTTTCATAATTTTTAACTGCTTTGTTCTTGATCTAAAAATTGATTTAAGGCGATGATGTCAGGAATCAATACTTGTCGTGCTTTGCTACCTTCAAAATTCCCTACAATACCTGCGGCTTCTAATTGATCGATTAAGCGGCCCGCACGATTATAACCCAATTTTAATTTTCGTTGTAATAATGATGCAGACCCTTGTTGTGCATTGACAATCACTTCCGCTGCTTCTCTAAACAATTGATCTCTTTCGTTGATATCATTATCAAGACTTGTGCCAGAATCTTCACTGATGTATTCAGGTAAAATATAAGCCTCTGGATACGCTTTTTGCGAACCAATATATTCGGTAAGTTTTTCCACCTCAGGGGTATCCACAAATGCACACTGAATACGAACCATGTCATTTCCTTGGGTGTATAATAAATCTCCACGACCAATTAATTGATCGGCACCCGAACTGTCTAAGATGGTACGAGAATCTATTTTAGAAGTCACACGAAACGCAATACGCGCTGGGAAATTTGCTTTGATAATTCCTGTAATCACATTTACCGACGGTCGTTGTGTCGCAATAATAAGGTGAATTCCAATGGCTCTTGCCAACTGTGCTAAACGTGCAATTGGTGTTTCCACCTCTTTACCAGCCGTCATAATCAAATCTGCAAATTCATCGACGACCAACACGATATAAGGTAAAAACTTATGCCCGTCATTCGGATTCAATTTACGCGCCTTAAATTTATCGTTATATTCTTTGATATTTCTACAAAATGCATTTTTGAGCATCTCATACCGATTGTCCATCTCAATACATAATGAATTCAGAGTATTGATTACTTTTTTATTATCGGTAATAATGGCTTCTTCGCTGTCTGGGAGTTTAGCGAGGTAATGGCGTTCAATTTTATTAAATAAGGTCAGCTCCACTTTTTTAGGATCTACCAACACAAACTTCACTTCTGCAGGATGTTTTTTATAGAGTAATGAGGTGAGGACGGCATTTAATCCAACGGATTTCCCTTGACCTGTAGCACCCGCCATTAAAAGGTGAGGCATTTTCGCCAAATCGACGACAAAGGTTTCATTGCTGATATTTTTACCTAAGGCTATCGGAAGTTCCATCTCTGATTGTTGAAACTTCTGAGATGCAATCACCGAATGCATAGACACAATGGTTGAATTTTTATTTGGAACTTCGATACCAATGGTACCACGTCCAGGAATTGGTGCAATGATTCGAATGCCTAAAGCCGACAGGGACAATGCAATATCGTCTTCTAAGTTTTTAATTTTCGAAATCCGAACGCCCGCTTCTGGAATAATTTCATAGAGGGTGACCGTGGGTCCAATCGTAGCTTTGATACTGGCAATGCCAATTTTGTAGTTGTTGAGTGTTTCAACAATCTTATTTTTATTTTCTTCGAGTTCTTCTTGATTAATGGTAATTCCTTCTGTATCGTATTTTTTTAGAAGGTCTAAAGAGGGGAATTTAAATTTAGAGAGTTCTAAAGTTGGATCGACTTCTCCAAAATCTTCCACCAATTTAGCGGCTAGATTATCTGTTTCAGAAACTTCTTCCTCGGAAATTTCAATTTCCATTTCAAGGTCTTCTTCAATTACGTCATCAACCATTTCGATGTCCTCAACTTCAGGAATTTCAACTTCCATATCGACATCTAAACTAGAGTGCTTAGAAATCGTTGGTTCTAAGTTTTCAAGGGGCATTTCGAAAGACGATTTTATAGACTCGGTATTATCATCATAAATAGAATCTGAATCAGATAGTTCCGATTCAAGTTCTTTTTTGGTTTTCGCAAACAAGGCTCCGATTTGTTGTGGAGTCACTTTGAATCGGATGGCGATATAAGAAATCATTAAAAACACCAATACCAGAGCCGTTCCAATTTTTCCGATATAATCTTGAGAAAAAAGATTTAGTTCATAACCAATAATACCGCCCAAACTTGGGAAGTTCTCAAAGGCAAATCCAAACAAAGCAGCAGACCAAATAATAATTAATGTGCCCCAAAACCAATTTCGAAATAACCGTTTACCAGAAGAATTAGACACCACCGAAACTCCTGAAAGGAAAATTAAACCCGAGACTAAAAAGGATGCAATTCCAAATCCTTTATAAATGAGAAGATGACTCACCCAAGCCCCAACTTTACTTAACCAATTATTGGCACTTACGCCACGGCTTGTAAAGTCGCCTAAAACACTTTGGTCACTTTGTCCTGTAAAAAGATAGGAGAGAAGCGCTATAAATAAGAGAATCCCTAGAATGATCAAAAAACTCCCCAGCACCAATCGTTGTGAATTGTTGAGGGTGAATTGAGGGATTGAAAATCGTTTTTGGGGTATTGTTTTTTTGGACGTTTTGGCCATTGCTGTATCGACGGTTTTAACAAAAATACAAATTACTTGCGTTTATTCTATAACACTAGGTATTTTGTTTTAAATTTAATCGTAATTAGCAGATTTTGAGACTGTTTTCTGTGTAGTATATTTGTGATTGTTTCACAAATAATGGAAGTTCCGTTTTTACGATATGGAATTCATTAATTAAATCTTTTCATTTCTGTATCCCTTGAAAACCCATTTAGAAAGAGGAATAAAATAAATTGAACTTAAAATTTATTTAAAATTATTGAATCTTTCATCTTTTAGCATCATTTTTGCTATCGTATTATAAACCTTAAATTGTATTCAATTGAAAAAGCTATTTAAAATCCTTGGTATTTCGTTGTTGGTCGTTCTTTTAATCTTAATAGCAACGCCCTTTCTGTTTCAAAGTAAAATTAAAGAATCCGTTAAAACGGTATTAAACGATGCGGTCCATGCACACATTGATTTTGAAGATGTTAACTTAAGTCTTATAAGCAGTTTTCCCCAAGCAAATGTGGCCGTTCATAATTTAAAAGTCATCAATCAAAAGCCTTTTGAAGGCGAAACGTTAGCAACGGTTAAATTGATCTCATTTGAAATGCCCATAATGGAATTATTTAAATCGGCAGATGAGGGACCAATTGTGGTAAATTCAATTGCGATTGACGAAGCCCTTATCGCTATTAAATCAGATCAATCAGGAAATACCAATTATGATATTGCTAAAGAATCTGAAAGTACGACCCCAGAAACTGAGGCTGTCAATGCGGGCTTTGAATTTAATATTGAACATTACTCGCTTACCAATAGTGCCATTAGTTATCAAGATGAAGCCTCAAAGACTTTTGTGGAGTTATCAGAGCTAAACCACTCTGGAACCGCTGCTTTTTCAACGAAAGTTTCGGAGTTAAATACAACCACAGAAACACGTGTTAGTTTTGCCATAGATAGTGTCAATTATTTAAACAAGACGTCCATAAAGTTAGATGCGCTCCTAGATTTAGATTTAAAGAATAACAAATATACGTTTAAAGACAACAAAGCCTATATCAACCAATTACCATTAGAGTTTAATGGCTTTGTTAAGCTATTGGACGACAGTCAGGAAATTGACATCAGTTTTAAAAACTCAAGTTCATCTTTCAAAGATTTCCTTGGATTGATGCCCGAAGCGTATTCAAAAAGCATCGAGGGTGTGTCCACAACAGGGAGTTTTAGTGTGGATGGATGGGTCAAAGGATTGGTCACCGATACCACAATTCCGAGGATGGATGTGCGGATTGTTTCAAACAATGCTTCTTTTAAATATCCAGACCTTCCTAAAGGAGTGGAAGCCATTTCGATCGACGCAAGCTTGAAAAACGATTCTGGAAATCCCGATGACACCTATGTGAGTATTAAAGATTTAAAATTTAAAATCGATGAGGATGAATTTAAAACCTCGGCCAGCATTAAAAACATGTCCACAAATATGTTGGTAGATGCCACGATTGATGGGACTTTAAATTTGGCAAACATCACCAAAGCCTATCCCATTGAATTAGAGCATGAATTAAGCGGGCTTTTAAAAGGGAAATTGAAGACTGTTTTTGATATGAATGCCATTGAAACGAATGCCTATGAACGCACCAAAAATAATGGAGCTATTTCAATCACCGATTTTATTTTTTCCTCTAAGGATATCGTCAATCCAATTAATATTTCGAAGGTTGACATTCAATTTAAAACTGGAATTGTAACGCTTCAGTCCTTTGCAGCCACCACCGGAACTAGTGATCTGGCCGCTACAGGTACCATCAACAATTTATTGGGATTCCTTTTAAGTGATCAAACACTTCAAGGTAATTTTAAGGTCAACTCTAACTCCTTTGCGGTAAGCGATTTTATGGTAGAAGGCGGTGCAGAATCCACTCAAACAGAACCCACAGAATCTTTAAAAATCCCTGCTTTTTTAGACTGTATTATTATGGCTGATGCAAAAACGGTTCTCTATGATAATTTAACGCTTCAAGATGTGAAAGGAACAGTTATTATTAAAGACGAAAAAGCAATTTTAAAAAATATGTCTTCAAGAATTTTTGAGGGTAATTTAACCATCAACGGGACCGTCAACACACAAAACGAGACGCCCACGTTTGATATGGATCTCGGGATTGATCGTTTTAATATTTCACAATCATTCAACGATTTAGAAATGTTAAAAAGTATCGCGCCCATCGCCAAAGCATTGCAAGGAAAACTAAATAGCACCTTTAAAATTTCGGGCGATTTATCGAATGATTTCACCCCTCAATTAAACTCCATCACAGGGGATGCCTTTGCGGAATTATTAACCACCAAAGTGGAGCCTAAAAATGCCGCCGTTTTTGATAAATTACAAGGCGCTTTATCGTTTGTAGATTTTGATCAATTGGATTTAAAAGATCTCAAAACTAAGCTTAATTTTAAAAATGGAAAGGTGAATGTCAGTCCGTTCGATATCACTTATGAAGATATCAAAATTACAGTTTCTGGTGCCCATAGTTTTGATAATAAGATGGGGTATGAGGCTGTTTTTGATGTCCCTGCAAACTATTTTGGAACTGAAGTGAATAGTTTAATCGCTAAAATTAACAGTGATGAAGCCAACAATCTGACCATTCCCGTCACAGCCTCGATTGGAGGGAGTTTTACAAGTCCTACCGTATCCACCGATTTAACCAGTGGGGTTACCAATTTAACCAAACAACTGGTCGAAATTCAAAAACAAAAATTGATTAATCAAGGGACAAACGAAATCAAAGATGCGATTGGAGGTCTTTTAGGGGGTGATCCCAAACCCAATAATGCCGTTAAAGACGTATTGGGCGGTTTGCTAGGAGGGACGTCAAAAAAAGACTCAACGACTACCGAATCTAAAAACCTTGTTAAAGACGTTCTTGGAGGATTCCTTGGCGGGAAGAAAAAGAAATAGGCTAGGGGTGACTGAACTACATTATGAACTTACATAGGTTTTAAATCAACTAGTAAAAGAGATTTCGCAGGATTATGGTAATAGTTCTTGTTTAGTTCCTCTAAAATTAATGATTTCAATACTCTTTTCTCTAGGATTTATTCTATAAATGACATAATTATTTTTATCAACTAATCCTTTGCGAACATTTTTATAGTTTCCTGCTGCGGGATAGATTTTCGGGTATTTACTTATTCGATTTAAAAGGTTTTTTAGATTTTGTTCTAAATTAAGAATTTCCATTACTGTCCACTCTTCCTCTAAAAACGCTATAACTTTATCTAAACCTTTTTCAGCTTGTGGGGTCCAAACGATTTTTAATGCCATTTATCAAAACGTTCCATTACAGTTTCACTAGCGGTATAATTCCCTTTGTCAGCTTGGGTTAATCCAGTTTTGATTTCCTGCTGCTCTTCTTTAGACATTTCACTCCACCAATCTTCATGATCATCTTCAAAAACTTTTTTAATTTTTGCGAGAAGACTTTCTTTTTGTGTTTGCAACAAAAGATGCATCAGTTCTAATTTTGTGGTTTCAACACTCATAATCTCAATTATTATAGGACAAAGATAATTATTTATTTCATTCACTAATTTACAAATTTTATTTTTAAAAAATGGACGAACCCTGTTTATGCTTTAAATCTTTCTTTGTCGTAAGTGTCACGCTTGTGTCGTTTCACAAACTCAAACAAATAGTTATCTTATTATATTATCTACTCATTTTTATTTTTTATGTTCTTTTTTCTAACCAGTTTCAAGTAAAAGATGTTGGCGCTATCTTAGGGGTTTTATACTCCAAATTGATTTAAATGGTGATCGATATGTTTATAAAACATATTATTCCATCCCTTAGTTAGCTTTCCAAATGAGTGTGATTTTCTTCCATTAAAATAATTTTCACCAAGATTTTGAGTTTTCTTAAGGTATTCAATTAGTAATTTTTTCTCTTTTTCAAAATCCCTTTCGTTTGGAATAATCAAAACGCCCAAAAACCTTAAAAAAATTATTTAATCAATTATAGTTTTTGATTACTTTTTGGAAGGAAGAAAAAGAAATAAGATTAGAACACTAAATTTAATCATAGGTCAAGACTAAAAAAATCGCCATAGAATTACTTCCTGACGATTTTTATTTAACTAAATCTAGTAACCATACTAATTTTTCATCACTCGCTTCGTAATTGTATATAATGTTGTAATCGTTATAGTGTACTAGGCAAACTTCAAATATTATATTGAGTGGACTAAAAACGTCATTTAATTGGGAAATTGACAAAGATAAATCAGCTTTACTTAAGCCACCATTTCTTATAGAGTTTCTTATAATGT
>CAJQLD010000020.1 GCA_905479095.1 uncultured Flavobacteriaceae bacterium | reverse complement strand
GGCATTTGTTTAAGGGTTATTGATTATTACTAAATATTACACAGACTTTAGTGTATAATATATTATATATGTCAAATATTTCTAAATACGATATTCTGGAGCTTCTTGCGAAGAAAATGCCTTTTTACGCAGCCACTCAGTGGCTTAAAGCTGAAAATGAAGATCTGGATGGAAGTACTCCTTCTGACTATATGAAAGAAGGTAAATTAAAGGAAGTGCATAAAGTATTAGTTAAGGAACTGGAGGGTAAATAAATGGCCGACTGGAGTAGCGGTTGGATTCCAGGAGTCGCCAATGGGCACACTCACGTACTAACGCATAACTTAGGCACAACAGATGTAAACTTTAGAACTTACATAAGTTTGGACGCAGCAGGCGCCGGCCATGTTCAAGAAGCATTTCTTAATGCCTTTGTCGGTAGTGGCACTGCTTGGGGCGGCAGGATCACATCTATAAGCGACACTCAAGTGACCTTTCAACAAGCTAATGCTGGTTGGTTTATCATGAATACAAACGGAGGGGCAGGAGCGGTTGGTGATTTCGCTACCTCTTGGATTAAAATAATAGGGACATCCTCGGGAGGTGGTGCTTTGCCAATTGCGACTGAAAACGACCTAGGAGGAGTAAAAGTTGGAGCTGGATTATCTATCACCCAGGATGGCACCTTGAGTGCTGACGATGTTCCAGGCATGGGTGATTTATGCAAGCTATCAGCGGAAGAAGGTGCGGGATATCAAATGTTCCGTAATGGATTCACAATGCAGTGGGCTAGTAGTGATCCAATTCCAGTCGCAGGAGTAGTGGTGGTCAATTTTGAGAAACCTTTTGCCTCTACCCCATTTAAAGTTACCGCTTCTACCCGCTACGAAAGTGGAGATCCATTTTCCCAGCAATTGATTCAAGTAATGAGTTGGGACGCTAATAGCGTTACGGTTCTCGCCCAATCATTAAGTGGCGACTTCAAACCAATAATTGCTGACATATTTGCAATAGGTATTACTGAAGTCACAGACTGCCCAGGAAGCACTGACTCAGGAGACCTAGACGGAACAAAGATTAGTCTGCTCGAAAGCACTAGTCAACTTAAAAACAACGATTTATTCGTTATTTCAAAAGAAAACACTGGAGATCAGGTTTACGACATTTCCCAGAAGGTCACGCTGGAGGATCTTGCCACTTTTATAAAAGGCGCATCTCCAGCTCCAACCCCAACGCCTGATGGCGTAGTTCATTTTAGCTCTAAGATAATAGGTAATGCTGCTAATAGTACGGATTCAAAAGCTTTTGTGGTTGACCCGTGGTCGGATATAACTGCCGCAGGGGTTTATGAAATTCAATCGACTTATGCGTTTAAATTCGCTCCGTCAGAAGAGTTCACCACGCTTGATCCAGACAGAACTGGTGATGGTTGGAATGGCTCTAGTGGATTAGGAAAAGCCGTACCAACTGTCGCAAAGCAAGATCTAAAATCCATGGCAATTCCAGCAGGAACAACTGTTAAGTTCTCCCTGGATTGGACGCACTTAGGTGCAACCTACACACACCACAATTACACGAGAGAAGATTTAATATTTTTCGAAATCACTGGTCCAGCCTTAATAGTTGATCTATCTCCGGGCGAGCAGCTTCCAGATGCTTCTGCCGGAACGCACCTAGCGAGCGTGGGCATAACCCAAGGAAAAGTTTATAATTGGTATAACATACTTCAGTATCCAGCTTACGGCGGATTAAACTCGCCTAGAGCGATATTTGATCAAGGGACGTTTTCCCAATATAAAGACGATTTGCTTCAAGCAGTAAATAATAACGCTAACACAAATAATTTATATGTAAATCTGCCAGCTAACGGAGATTTTACCCCTCCCGCAATTGGCAGATGGGCGGAGGTGGTAATTACTCAATTAATATTTGGTGCGCCTTTAAGCGCTATAGATTCGTTATTTAAATTGCCAGCTACCACCAATAATGGGGTCGCAATTGACCAAAGAACTCTACGCAACATGCCCTATACGTCAACTTTGATTATAGAGTAGTGGTTTAATAATATGGCTGAATGGAGTAGTGGTTGGATAAAGGGAGTTGGTTCGATTGGCACGGGATACGGACACCTTCATGTATTAGAGCACAACCTTGGCACGACAGACATAAACTTCAAGGTTTATGTAAGTATGTTTCCCGACGGCGTCGCCTACGCTCAAGAACCTAATGATCTTGCTCGGACGCAAAATATAAACAATGCGTGGGGAGGCTCAATTGTGTCAATAACTCCAACTACAGTTAGCTTCCGAGAGGCTAATGTGGGGTGGATAGCAATGGAAACAGACGGAAATTATGGACTTAGCTGGCATTACAGAGGAACCTGGATTAAAATAGTAGGAATTGCCTCGGGAGGAGGAACTCCAATCGCAACAAAAGAAATCCTTGGGGTGGTTAAAGTTGGAGATGGATTATCTGTCGAGCCGGATGGCGTTTTAAGCGTTAATAAGGTCCCCGGTATTGGCGATTTGTGCAAATTATCAACAGACGAAGGCGCGGGATATCAAATGCTCAGCAATGGACTAACAATTCAATGGGTTAGTAGCGAACCGTTGCTGGCGGAAGGAGTTCAGACGGTCAATTTCCCAATACCTTTTTCTTCAAAGCCATTTCAAATAACCACTTCAACAAGAAACCCTTCTGGGGATATTTTAGAAAAAAGCTGGATTCAAGTCACTTCTTCAGACAAAAACGGAGTAAACTTGATAAGCCAATCTTCTGGCGCTCATGGATCCATAGTTGCGGATATAATCGCAATAGGAGTTACCGAAGCGGTAGATTGCCCAACTGCCACTGGGCCTGGCGGAGCAAACAATAAAGAAACAAAAATCAGCGAGCTCACTAGTGCTACTGAATTAAAAGGCGATGATTTGTTCGTTATTTCAAGAGAAAATACTGGAGATGATCTCTATGATATTTCTCATAATGTCACCCTCGCGGATCTTGCTAGCTTTATGGCTCCAGACCCAGAACCAACGCCTGATGGTATAGTTCATTTTAGCTCTAAGATAATAAGTAACGCCGCTTCCTCCACAGAATCTAAAGCTTTCGTGAACGACGAGTTTTCAGATATAACCGCTGCGGGGGTTTATGAAATTCAATCGACTTATGCATTTGAATTGTACGACCTAGTCGTCACCCCTCAAGGGGTATATCGGTACACCAAGCTTGACCCGAATAGAGCTGGTGATGGCTGGACTAGCCCTACACTAGAAAAAGCCGTACCAACTGTCGCAAAGCAAGATCTAAAATCCATGGCAATTCCAGCAGGAACAACTGTTAAGTTCTCCCTGGATTGGACGCACTTAGGCGCAACCTATGCACACCACGATTACACCAGAGAAGATTTAATATTTTTCGAAATCACTGGTCCAGCCTTAATAGTTGATCTTTCGCCAGGCGAAACATTGCCCGATGCGTCGGCTGGAACTCATCTGGCAGACATGGGAATAACCTCAGAAAAAGTTTATAATTGGTACAATATATTGGAATACCCAGCTGCGGGCCAAAATGAGTCACCTAGGACGATATTTAATAGAGGAACAACGTCACAGCAAGATGCTGATATTCGCGAGCCATGCTACAAGAGCACTAGAGTAAATAACCTATACCTCAATGGGCCGGGCGCAAAGAACGCGGTTGGCAGGTGGGGAGAGGTAGTAGGGTCAGAGCAGTTTGTTGATGGAATTTATGATATGTCTATAGATTCGTTATTTAAATTGCCAGCTACCACCATTAATGGGGTCGCAATTGACCAAAGAACTCTACGCAACATGCCCTATACGTCAACTTTGATTATAGAGTAGACCCTATTTTATTTTATTATACCAATACTTCGAGCTTTGACGCAGTGCGTCATTTGATTCTCTTACATACTCTAAAGCGGAAATAGCTAGCTCGAGCTTTTGTTCAATAAATGAAGAGTCGCATTCGTCTATTACTTCTTTTATTATTTCCTCAATAAAGTCTATATAGGGACAAGTATTTGTCGGTATTTCTGGCGCTGATTGTTTTAGTTTACTTAATTTGTTGATGTCCATACTTTATGGTACACATCAAAAAAAACAACAGTTTTACTTTTTCTTATCCTTGTAGCCTGAATCAGAAACTGGTACGCATTTGCCGTCTTTCTCGACATATCCTTCGTTGCACTCTGGAGGATAACCAGCTTTTTCGTCAGCTTTCGATTTTTTCTTTTTGTCTAAAATACTTTTCTTTATAGCGTCAGGAAGTTTTTTTTCTTTGTCTGTTAGTTTTTCTTCTTTTTTGTCGTCCTTCTTGTCGTCTTTTTCAGCCTTAGATTTGTCCTTCTTTGGTTTTTGGGCTTTTTCGTAAGCGTCTTTCTTTGGGCGATCTTTATCGCCAGGTTTTGCAGGTTTATAATCTTTACCTTCGCGTTTTTTCTTTTTGCGGATATTGTCCCAAAGACCTTGCTTGCTTTCGGATTCGTCTAAAAACTCTTCTTCTGATTCTTCTTCTCCTTTTGTTACTTTCGTGACGCTCTTCTTGCTCCACATTTTGCAACTCCAGTATTTTGCCTTAGTTTTTGGCCCGGGATTATCGCATCCATGACGTGCGCGAAAACTTTTACGACGAGCAGGATCATCACGCTTGATTTCCATGTTTGGATCGCCGAAATTAACTTTAACGACATTACCTTTTTCATTCTTAACGTATACCGAGAACTTCTTTGGGCCGCCAGATGTGCGAAATGGCTTATTAAGCTTTTTGCCTTTTTTCTCTTCGGCTGCCCAAGCTTCTTGCGTTACTTCTTCTTCTGTGCCTTCCGCCTCTTTAAGTTTGGCGCGAATAGCATCACTAAAATCAAGTTCATTATTTTTGTCGTTCATGTATTATATATTACACGGATTTACCTGTCATTTCTATTTCGGCGCTAGAGAATTAACTGTTTTTTTATATTTACCCTTTTACAAAATAGGCCCCCCGATTTTTTTTCGATTTGCATTTTTTTGGGTTTTTTCTTTGTTTTGATTAATTATGGGTTTTTTATATTTGGTTTTTTGGTTTTTATACCCTTCGGATTTTTTTGTACTTGCTATTATTTGAAAATGTAAATTATTAAAAATGAGAATGAAAAACACCACCCCCCGTAAGCTACGCACAGAAAGCTATTTATTCATATTCAAAAAAGTGGGCGACCCCTTGCCTATTTACAAGCGTGGAAAAAATCGGGCATTTGCTAGAAAATAATTGAGATAAAGTTTGCAATTAGCTAAAAAATGCCTTACCTTATATATATGAACGATACAATAGAAACATTAAATATTAGACTAGAAAAGCAAATTAGAGAATTAGAAAACTTTAAAAACGATCCTTTGAACGAAGATTTTGAAGATGGAATTGCAACCTTTTCATGCGAAATAAATTCGACAAGAATACAGATCCTTGAAGAAATTACTCACAACGATAGCGAAAAGCAAATTGCTTTAAAATTACTTGCTAAAATATAATTGCAAATAACTAAAGAAAAAGTTTGCATAAACTGAATAAATAGCTTACATTATACTTATGAAATTAATACTAGAAGATTACGAACAAATTAACGATGATGCCTTTGAGGGTACTTTTTACTATGGAGATGATACAGTGATTGCCCAAATTAGTACAGATTGGCTAATCGACTACGAAGAAAATGATTTTGAAATTCATGCTGTCGTCTTGTCAGTACAACAATATGATAACAACGATCAACCTACTGAATTGACTATAACAAATGAAGAAATTGAAAACTTCGTTGAAAATGAGATGCACGAATGGTTTGACGATTATCTCAAGAAAATCGCTTAAATAGTTTGACACCACACCTTTAATCAATTACCTTGTATATATGAAAATTAATAACGGAGCAATCTATCACAGTAAGTCAAACAATAAAGCCGTTCGCGTAGTGCGAGCAAATCAAGCCTTAGCCATAGCGTATGTCAAACACCACAAACAAGACATTGAGTCAGAAGTTTTCTTTACTGACTTGATGCCCGCAACAATCAAACAAGTAAAACAATATCTAGGCAAATAAATATGCTAATAATTTATATAGTAACTTCAATAATCATTGGTCTAGCTTATACAAACAAATAACAATATGAGAAAAGTAACACAACAAATTCAACAAGCATTCAATCAAGGCACATCTCTAAAGGTAGGCAACACACGCACAGACGGGCAAACCGTTTGGTTACATGGTAACGCCATTGTTAAGCGTGACGCTGACGGTTTGGTAAGATG
>CAJQLD010000019.1 GCA_905479095.1 uncultured Flavobacteriaceae bacterium | reverse complement strand
CCATTTTCGTCGGTATAAGTTGCTTTTCGTTTAAAATACTCTTCGTTGTCAATGAAATAAACTTGAATTCGTTCTTTTGGAATCGAAGCAACCTTAATTATCAAAGGCATATCCAAATCATTAATGACAAGATTGATTCCAGAAAGACGAATCACTTCGTGTAACTGATGTCTTCGTTCGTTGATGTTCCCATATTTCGGCATGAATATTCGTATTTGCCCACCTTGTTTATTAACCATTCTAGGGGCTTCAAACGACATGGATGAAATCTCTGTTTCAGGTAAATAGGGTACGACTTCGGACGATACGTATAATATTCTCTTATCTTTCATAAGTTCTATGAATTTTGGTTTTATCAACAAAAAACACGCAAAAATACAAAATTTTATGCAGATTAGCAGTAATACCTTAAGTTTGCACGCTGTTAAATTTTTACTAAATGCAAGTTTATACATCTAAAACAGAGCTAAATGCTTTCATTAACACTGAAAATCGCTCAAATTTTTCAATAGGGTTTGTGCCAACTATGGGCGCTCTTCACGAAGGACATCTGTCCTTAGTGAAAGCAGCTTTGGCAGAAAACAGCCTTGTAGTGGTCAGCATTTTTGTGAACCCAACTCAATTTAACAACCCAGAGGATTTAAATAAGTACCCTCGAACTTTAGCCAAGGATGTTTTGTTGCTAGAAACTTTTTCCAAAACTGAGGTCGTTGTGTATGCGCCAACTGTCGAAGCTATTTATGGGTCTCAGACAACTGTTGAGTCGTTTGACTTTGGAGGCCTCGAATCCCAAATGGAAGGTCAATTTAGACCGGGTCATTTTGACGGCGTTGGGACCGTCGTAAAACGCTTATTTGAAATCGTACAACCGAAAAACGCCTATTTTGGTGAAAAAGATTTCCAGCAATTACAAATCGTCAAAAAAATGGTGGAGATCACTCAATTACCAGTGCATATTAAAGGCTGCCCAATTGAGCGTGCGGCTAATGGTTTGGCCTTGAGTTCCAGAAACAGCCGATTGTCTGTTTTAGAACTAGAAAACGCAGCTTTACTATACAAAACGCTTCAGTCCGTCAAACACCAATTTCAACACGATGATCCAAAAAAAATTTCCGAATGGGTTCGTACCCAATTTCATAACCATAAATTATTAAGACTAGAATATTTTCAAATCTCAGACGTTGAAACATTAGCGCCCATTCAACACAAAAACCAAACGAAACACTACCGTGCATTTATTGCCGTCTATGCAGGTGATGTTCGATTAATTGACAATATCGCTTTAAATTAATTACCTTTACCAACATGCAAATACAAGTCGTAAAATCTAAAATTCATCGTGTAAAAGTGACCGGAGCGGAGCTTGATTACATAGGCAGTATTACGATAGATGAAGATCTCATGGATGCCGCTAATATCATTCAAGGCGAAAAAATCCAAGTGGTCAATAACACTAATGGTGAACGTCTAGACACTTATGTGATTCCAGGCCCAAGAAAGTCTGGAGAAATCACCCTCAATGGTGCTGCAGCACACAAAGTATCTATTGGCGATGTTTTAATTTTAATCACCTATGCATTTATGGATATTGAGGCCGCTAAAGTCTTTAAGCCCTCCTTAGTATTTCCAAATGAAACCACGAATCTATTAAACTAAGCCCCTTGAGTAAGACCCTAAAATCCGTTCTAAAAATCAGCCTTCCTTTAATGTTGGGCGTGTTTTTAGTTTGGTATTCTTTAGCTAAAATTTCGATCCCCGTATTGCTAGGCTATTTTAAAAATGCTGATTATTTTTGGGTTGGACTTGGTGTTTTTTTAGGCATCCTCAGTCACCTGTCACGTGCTTATCGTTGGAAATTTATGATTGAGCCAATGGGCTATAATTTGCGATTCCCAAACAGTATCATGGCGGTTTTTACAACCTACCTCATTAATTACACGATTCCAAGAGCGGGCGAAGTCTCTCGCGCCACCATTTTGACCAATTATGAAGGCGTCCCTTTTGAGAAAGGGTTTGGAACCATTATTGCAGAGCGCGTGGCCGATTTATTAGTGATGCTCTGTATTATCAGTATAACACTAGTTCTCGAGTTTGATATTATTTATGATTTTTTATATACAAATATCGACCCCACAAAATTGATTCTTTTAGGGCTGGTTGCTTTGGCAATTCTAATCATTGGATATCAGCTATTTAAAAAGTCAAACCATCCGTTTGTTCTTAAAATTAAAACTCTTTTATCAGGGCTAATTGAAGGGGTTTCAAGCATCCTAAAAATGAAAAAAAAATGGGCCTTTTTGGCACACACTCTTTTTATTTGGATCATGTATGTATTAATGTTTTATGTGACCTCATTTTCTTTAGCAGAAACAAGTCAGCTTCCATTTTCGGCCATTTTATTGGGTTTCATTTCGGCCAGCTTTAGCATTGCAGCCACCAATGGCGGTATTGGATCCTACCCATTAGCCATCTTTGCAGCATTTTCAATTTTTGGTATCCCAGAAGATCCTAGCATTGCGTTTGGGTGGATTATGTGGACTTCACAAACACTAATGGTCATCCTTTTGGGGGGGCTTTCGCTACTGTTTTTACCCATTTACAACAGACTGTATCCAAAACAAACTTCGGAATAGTATAAATCTGTTTCGGTTATTTTCTTAACTTGGCAACACAAATATTTAACCGATATATCATGAAGCTTTTTTTTATCTCCGCTGTGCTATGTTTCAATTTAACCTTTACTCAGACGGTTTACGAATCGATTGAATCTAATGCTTTAGGAGTCAAACGTGAATTAAAAATTCAACTTCCACGTAATTACGAATCCAACCCTGATAAAAATTATCCCTTAATTGTTGTTTTTGATGGGGATTATCTTTTTGAGGTTGTAGCTGGAAATATTGATTACTCTTCTTACTGGCAAGATATGCCTGAAGCCATTGTGGTAGGCGTGAACCAAGTTGGTTCAAGGTCCGAAGATTGTAACATATCATCAGACTATTCGCTTTCAAAATCGGCCACTCAGTTTTATGAGTTTATTGAGAACGAACTCATTCCTTTTATGACTGAAAACTACCGCAGTCTTAATTTTAGAGTTGCTGTTGGGCATGGTGAAACCGCAAACTTCATGAATTACTTTTTGTTTACTAACCGCCCCGTTTTTAATGCGTTTGTTGCTTTGAGTCCTAGCATGACTGCTGGGATGGAGGAGAATCTAACGAGAAGACTCGGCCATGAAAATGATTCCAATACGTTTTATTACTTATCAACTGCCGCCTTAGACATCAAGCGAAACAAGAAAAAAATCACAGAGCTTAATACCAAGCTTTCTGCATTAGAAAACACAAACCTCCTGTATGCGTTTGATAATTTTGAAAACGCTAATCATTATTCACTTGCAGCTCAATCTATTCCAAAAGCGTTAGAAAGTATCTTTCTTGTATTTCAACCGATAAGTAAGTCTGAGTATAAAAACCACATTTTAACATTACAGACGTCCCCTGTAGATTATCTGATTGAAAAATATGATATGATTGAAACTTTATTTGGAATTGAAAAACAAATCATTATTAACGATTTTAGAGTCATCGCCGCAGCAATTGAGAAAACAAAAAAGTTCGAATACTATCGCGAATTAGGGAAAATCGCAAGCAAACATCATCCCGATACCACCATAGCTAGCTTTTATCTAGCGCGTCATTATGAACATATAGGAAAACAAAAAAAAGCAATGAATGTTTATAGGTCTGCCTTCTCTCTTGAAGAAGTAAAAGGTTACTCTAAAAATGACATGCTCGATAGAGCAGACCAAATTAAAAAAGAATTCGGATACTAATGGCCAAAGTAAAAACCACCTTTTTTTGTCAGAGCTGTGGCACTCAAACCGCCAAATGGCAAGGACAGTGTTCCTCGTGTAAATCTTGGAATACAATTACAGAAGAGTTAGTTCAGAAACCAGATAAAAAAGACTGGAAAACGGGAACTCAAAACACCACGAACCGTGTTTCTAAACCCTTGAGAATTTCTGAAATTGACACTACCAAAACGGTCCGGATGGACACTACCGATGGCGAGTTGAACAGAGTTTTAGGGGGTGGAATTGTTCCAGGGTCTCTAACGCTTTTAGGCGGTGAACCTGGGATCGGAAAAAGCACACTCATGCTTCAGGTCTCTTTGAAATTACCGTACAAAACCTTGTATGTTTCGGGCGAAGAAAGTCAAAAACAAATCAAACTTCGCGCCGAACGGATTCAGCCTCTTAACGACACGTGTTACATTCTTACCGAAACAAAAACTCAGCTTATATTTAAACAAATTGAAGCCCTTCAACCCGATGTGGTGATTATTGATTCCATTCAAACCTTGCAAAGTGATTATCTTGAAGCGTCTGCAGGAAGCGTCTCACAAATCAAAGAGTGTACAAGCGAACTCATTAAATTTGCCAAAGAAACAGCGACGCCCGTCATTTTAATCGGACATATCACCAAAGATGGGTCCATTGCAGGCCCTAAAATATTAGAGCATATGGTCGATACCGTGCTTCAGTTTGAAGGCGATAGAAATCATGTATTTAGAATTTTAAGAGCACATAAAAATAGATTTGGTTCGACCCATGAATTGGGAATTTATGAAATGCTTGGAACTGGCTTACGGGAAGTGACAAATCCTTCAGAAATTTTGATTTCTAAAAAGGATGAAGCCCTGTCTGGCAATGCAATTGCAGTCACTCTCGAGGGTGTACGTCCCTTGCTTATCGAAGTCCAAGCCTTGGTTAGTACCGCAGTTTATGGGACGCCTCAACGAAGTGCGACTGGATTTAACGCCAAACGATTGAATATGCTTTTGGCTGTTTTGGAAAAACGCGCTGGTTTCAGACTCGGGGCAAAGGATGTGTTTTTAAATATTACCGGCGGTATCAATGTCGATGACCCTGCGATTGATTTAGCGGTGGTTGCAGCGATTTTATCCTCTAATGATGATGAGGCCTTGGCTAAAAACTTTTGCTTTGCGGGCGAAGTAGGGTTGTCTGGAGAAATCCGACCCGTTCAACGTGTGGACCAACGTATTTTGGAAGCAGAAAAACTAGGATTCGAAATTATATTTGTTTCTAAACACAATAAAATTGGACTTAAAAACACGGCCATCAAAGTGCAATTATTGACCAAAATTGAAGATTTAGTTGAAATTATTGGCTAGTCTAAACCAAAAAAACCAGGCAATTGCCTGGTTTTATATAAAATAGTGAATGGAATTAACAATGCTCGTTATACGCATTCATTAAGTTTTCTGCGATCAATTCTGCTGGGCGTCCTTCAATGTGATGACGTTCGAGCATGTGTACTAATTCTCCGTCTTTAAACAAAGCCATACAAGGCGAGCTTGGAGGAAACGGAACCATATGGTCTCTGGCTTTAGCAACGGCTTCTTTATCAACCCCTGCAAACACAGTTACGGTTTGCGTTGGACGTTTGTCATTTTCTAAACTCATAATAGCGCCTGGACGGGCGTTGGCAGCGGCACAGCCACAGACAGAGTTTACGACCACTAATGTAGTGCCACTTTGCGCAATAGCAGTGTCTACAGCTTCGGCGTTATGTAATTCTTCAAAACCAACTTGTGTCAAATGTTCACGCATTGGTTTTACTAATTCTGCTGGATACATGGGATATTTATTTTTAATTAATTAACAAAGATACACATTTGTCGGTCAACTGTATTCATTTTTAGGGATGTCAATTGTTAAATTGACGATAAATTTTACACAAACATTTGGGGTTGCTAAGGGTTATAATTCTTTTTTCGTAGGTTTGATTTTTAATTTAAATAACGACACTTATTTATGGGATTTTCTAAATGGATAGGGGCCTCAATTGGATGGTCTTTTGGTGGGCCTATAGGGGCTATTATTGGACTGGCTTTGGGAAGCTTGCTAGATTCCTCTTCTAAAGGAGGGACCCTACAGAGTTCAGCTAAAACTCAAACCCGTTCAGGGGATTTTGAGGTCAGTTTATTGGTTTTAGCGTCCATAGTGATTAAAGCCGATGGCAAACAAGACCAACGCGAATTGGATTTTGTACGCGCACAATTTGTCCAAATGTATGGAAAAGAGCGTGCCAATCATGCCTTTAATTTATTTAAAGAAATTTCTAAACAAACCAATATTTCGACACGTCAGGTTTGTTTACAAATCCGTCAAATGATGGATCATGCTTCTCGACTTCAACTGCTTCACTTTTTATTTGGTATTGCAAAAGCGGATAATCATGTGGCTGAATCCGAGGTGCAAGCCATCGCATCTATAGCCTCTTACTTGGGAGTTAGCCCGAGAGATTTTGAAAGCATTAAAGCCATGTTTTATAACAGTTCTGACAATGCCTATAAAATTTTAGAACTAGACACGAACGCTACGATGTCCGAAATTAAAACGGCTTACCGTAAAATGGCTAAAAAATACCACCCCGATAAAGTGTTACATTTAGGAAAAGAACATCAAAAAGGCGCGGAAGAAAAGTTTAGAAAAGTTCAAGAAGCGTATGAACAGCTTCAAAAAGAAAAAGGGAATTAGTATCTTGCACAAAATTTTATAAAAAAACATGGATCAGATCATTTCCTATCTTAGCAGTATAGACCCCATTTTAGCGGCGTTGTATGCCTCGTTATTTACGTGGATTGTGACGGCTTTAGGGGCCTCGCTTGTGTTTTTCTTCAAAGGAATGAACCGAGGACTTCTAGATGGAATGCTCGGGTTTACGGGAGGGGTCATGGTCGCGGCTAGTTTTTGGAGTTTATTAGCACCTAGTATTGAGATGAGTCCAGGCGAAGGCTTTGTAAAAGTATTTCCTGCAGCCGTTGGTTTTGGTTTAGGGGCGCTTTTTCTTTATGGTCTCGATAAAGTACTTCCGCATTTACATATTAATTTTAAAGACAGTGAAAAAGAAGGCGTCAAATCGCCTTGGCATCGGACGACTTTATTAGTCCTTGCAATTACACTTCATAACATTCCTGAAGGTTTAGCCGTTGGAGTCCTTTTTGGGGGCGTTGCTGCCGGAATTCCAGAAGCCACTATTGGAGGTGCTGTAGCCTTGGCCATTGGAATTGGAATTCAAAATTTCCCAGAGGGACTGGCCGTTTCTATGCCACTTAGGCGTCAAGGCGTTAGTAAGTTTAAAAGTTTTTGGTACGGACAATTGTCTGCCATTGTCGAACCTATTGCAGCGGTTATTGGTGCAGTAGCAGTGACCTTTTTCACCCCTATATTACCCTATGCTTTAGCCTTTGCTGCTGGTGCGATGATTTTTGTGGTGGTAGAAGAAGTGATCCCCGAAACACAACGCGATAAATATACCGATGTGGCCACGCTTGGATTTATTGGCGGGTTTATTGTAATGATGACACTTGATGTTGCTTTAGGCTAATCACAGCCACAAGAACCATTTCCACAAGAATCGTCGGTCTTTTTTGACTTCCAAAGTTGTTTTCTAAACAAAAAAACAAGCGCTAGAACCAAAACAAAAACGATTATGACGGTTTGAAAGAGATCATTCATTCTTTATTATTTTAAAAATTGAAAGGCAATTAACGCACAAATATACGCGATGGCCGTCATTCCAATGAGCTGAAGAATCGGCCATTTCCAGCTTTTAGTTTCGCGTTTCACAATCGCCAGCGTACTCATACATTGCATCGCAAAGGCATAAAAAAGCAGCAAGGAGATCCCCGAAGCAAGCGTGAATACTTTGGTGCCATCGGCATAGGTTTCGTTGGCCATTTTGGTTTTAATGGTATCTATATTTTCACCTTCATTAGCGCTTCCAACACTGTAAATCGTTGCCAAAGTTCCGACAAACACTTCTCGTGCAGCAAATGACGCGACCAATCCAATGCCCACTTTCCAATCATAGCCCAACGGTCTGATGAGTGGTTCAATCGCTTTTCCAACAATCCCTATATAGGAATGTTCTAATTTATAAGCAGCCACTTGGTCGTTTCGCTCATAAGTGGTTTGGCTTGCTGAGGTGGCTTTCACATAGGCTTCGGCATTATTAAATTTATCACCAGGACCGTAAGACGCCAACACCCAAAGAATCACCGAAATCGCCAAAATAATTTTCCCAGCTTCAAACACAAAGGTTCTTGTTTTTTCAATCACGGTAATGATTACATTTTTGAGGAGTGGTAGTTTATAGTTGGGCATTTCGACCACAAAAAAGGTCTTGTGTTTTGTTTTTAGAATACGATCAAGGATATAAGCCGATAAAATAGCCATTCCAAATCCGATGAGGTACAATGCCATTAAGGTCAGTGCTTGATAGCTCAATCCAATAATAGAACCTTCAGGAATCACCAAAGCGATGATAATAAGATAGACGGGCAAACGTGCCGAACAGGTGGTAAATGGGATGACTAAAATGGTAATAAGGCGTTCTTTCCAGTTTTCAATATTTCGGGTGGCCATCACAGCTGGGATGGCACAGGCGGTGCCAGAAATAAGTGGGACTAAACTTTTTCCACTCAATCCAAACCGTCGCATGACCCGGTCCATTAAAAAAACGACGCGACTCATGTAACCACTTTCTTCTAAAACGGAAATAAATAAAAACAAAAAGGCAATCTGAGGAATAAATATGACGATGCCGCCTATTCCAGACACAATGCCTTCGGCTACCAAATCGGTGACCATTCCGCCACCAGGAAAGGTGTTTTTGACCCACTCGGCCAAGCTCGCAAAGGTGGTGTCGATGAGGTCCATTGGAACCGTTGCCCAGTCGTAAATGGCCTGAAAAATGGTCAATAATATCACAAAAAAGATGACATACCCCCACACTTTATGAATGAGTAAACGGTCTAATTTACTTCGCAAGTCGGTTGCTTTAGAGCGGTCAATCGTTTGACCTTCCTTTAAAATGGTGTTTATAAATTGATAGCGTTTGATGGCTTCTTTTTGCTGTAACCGCTTTAATTCTTGATTGGATTTTGTTTTAAATTTTGAAACATCTAACTCTTGCCGCGTGATTTTTCCAAAATTCGCATCTTGTGTAATCACTAACCACAACTTATATACATCCTGATTTGGAAATGCTTTTTGTAAACTTTGAAAATAGTCTGCGTCTATCAGCGTGGTGTCCAAACAGGGTTCTGTAGAAATGGTTTTATAACTCTCAATCAGCTGTTTGAGTTCATCGATTCCTCGATTTTTTCGGGTACTGACAAGCGCAATTTTTGTATGAAGCTTCGCTTCTAACAATTCAATATCTAAGGAAATTCCTTTTCGTCGCATCAAATCCGACATGTTAATCACCAAAATGGTCGGGATTTTCAGGTCTTTAATTTGTGTGAATAAGAGTAAGTTTCGTTTTAGGTTTTCGACATCACTTACAATCAGAGCAACATCGGGATAATCTTTATCATTTTTATTGAGTAGTAATTCGATCACCACATTTTCATCTAACGAGGAAGCGTTAAGGCTGTAAGTCCCTGGAAGGTCCAAAACATGGGCTTTGACGCCCCGCGATAATTTACAAATCCCTTGTTTTTTATCGACGGTAATCCCGGGATAGTTCCCTACCTTTTGATTAAGCCCTGTCAATGCGTTAAATACCGATGTTTTTCCGGTATTAGGATTTCCAATTAGCGCAACGTTTAGCTGTTTACTCATCTATTTTTTCGATTACAATCAGGGAGGCGGTTTCTTTTCTAATGGCTAAAAAACTGTCATTTACATTGAGATACATAGGATCCGAAAAGGGTGCTAGTTGAAGCAAATGAACTTCATTTCCAGGAAGACAACCCATTTCTAATAACTTTAGAGGGATGTCTTCGGAAGAGCTATCAGTAATGATGCCTTTTTCACCTTTTTTAAGATCTGCTATGGTCAAGCGCATGCTTATTTAGATTCATTTTAAAGAAGCAAAAGTACTAAAAAGATTAGTTTTTATACGATGCTTTCAAAATTTTTATATCTTCAAGAAGGCGTTCAATTTCTTCAGGGTCGGTTCCGTCGTAAAACCCGCGAATTTGACGTTTTTTATCAATCAACATAAAGTTTTCGGTATGAATCATGTCGTAAGGGCCGCCATCGCCTGCATCTTTGACCGCCAGATAGGATTTACGCGCCAATTCATAAATTTGTTTTTTATCGCCAGTGACCAAATTCCATTTAGACGCGTTCACCAACTTTTTTTTGGCGTACCGTTTGAGCTGTGCAACCGTATCAATTTCAGGGGTGACAGAATGGGATAGTAGTAAAATTTCAGGATCGGTAATGGTTTGTTTTTGAATGTCGTGCATATGGCCGGTCATGATCGGGCAGATGGTCTGGCAAGTCGTGAAGAAAAAATCAGCCACATAGATCTTATCGTTATAAAAGGCTTGCGTAATGGTGTCTCCATTTTGGTTGATTAAGCTAAAATCGGCGATACGATGGTATTTTTTTTGGTGTTGAATGGTACTATCGACCAATTCATAATTCACCTGAGCCGGTTGATAAATGGGCAATACTTTTACAGGATTCAGAATGTTATAAAACAATGTAATAATAATGCAAGACAGCACAAAGAGCGTGGTAATGAAGAGTTTATATTTTTTAAAAAAGGAAATCATAGGGTCCAAATTATGGTTTACAAAAGTACGACACAGAACAGGGAATCTGGAAGATATTTCTCTAAAAATTAAGCATTTCAATAAAGTTTTTGTTTCTAAACTGAAAACTTTACATTTGTTCACTTAATCCTACACATACGACATGGAATTTGTTATCAAAATATCACAGTTTTTATTGAGTCTTTCGTTATTGATTGTGCTGCATGAATTAGGCCATTTTATTCCGGCTAAATTATTTAAAACCCGCGTTGAAAAGTTCTATTTATTTTTCGATGTCAAATATTCGTTATTCAAAAAGAAAATTGGTGATACTGTTTATGGGATCGGCTGGTTGCCTTTGGGTGGCTATGTGAAAATCTCGGGAATGATAGACGAGAGCATGGACAAAGAGCAAATGGCGCAACCGCCACAACCTTGGGAGTTTCGTTCGAAGCCGTCCTGGCAACGTTTGATCATCATGTTGGGTGGTGTGACCGTGAATTTTATATTGGCAGCAGTAATTTATATTTTTATGGCCTTTTCGTATGGCGATTCTGATATAGATGCCAAAAGCATCAAGGATGGTTACCTGATTACAAATCCATTACTGATTGAACTCGGTTTACAAACGGGCGATAATATCACGGCGATTAATGAGCATGAAATTGTTAAGTATTCGGATTTGAGAAAACACCTTCTAGAAGCACAAGTCGTTAGTTTTGAACGAGACGGCGTTCCAATGACCGCAACGTTTCCAGAAGACTTTTTAGGTCAATTGAGCAGTAGCAAAAACCGCTCGTCTTTTGGACTTCGAACTCCATTTATTGTGGGTGGAGTGCAGGAAACGTCCTTAAATATGGACCAAGATTTACAAGCCGGTGATGTCATCACAAGTTTAGGAAATACACCGATTAAGTATTTTGATGAATTTGAGGCATTGGCTTCAGTCTATAAAGGACAAACGGTCAATGCAACTGTTTTAAGAGATGGAAAAACACTCTCCAAACTACTTCGTATTGATTCGGATGGAAAACTAGGTGTTTTTCTAGGGGCTAATAATTCCGCTATACAAGAATTGGGCTATTATAAAATCGTTGAAAACACCTATACGTTTGGCGAAAGTATTGGCGTTGGGCTGAATCGCTTTACCACACAGATGTCGTCCTATTGGGGGCAATTAAAACTTATATTTTCACCGAGTACGGGCGCATACAAAGGGGTTGGTGGATTTAAAGCCATCTTCGATGTTTTTCCAGATACTTGGAGCTGGGAAGCATTTTGGGGAATCACTGCCTTTTTATCCATTATGTTAGGGGTGTTGAACCTTTTACCAATTCCTGCTTTAGACGGTGGTCACGTGATGTTTTTACTCTACGAAATGGTCTCAGGGCGTAAGCCAAGCGACAAGTTTATGGAGTATGCACAAACGGCTGGATTCTTTATTTTGATCGCGCTGGTGTTGTTTGCCAATGGGAATGATGTTTTTAAAGCCATATTTGATTAAATATTATTAAAATTCTATTTGGATAGAATAAAAAATACTATATATTTGCGCTCGCAATAGCGAAAACACTCCTCCTTAGCTCAGTTGGTTAGAGCATCTGACTGTTAATCAGAGGGTCCTTAGTTCGAGCCTAAGAGGAGGAGCAAGTTATAAAGCCTTTACAGAGATGTAAGGGCTTTTTTTTT
>CAJQLD010000018.1 GCA_905479095.1 uncultured Flavobacteriaceae bacterium | reverse complement strand
CATTTTGATAAACGTCTCGATCCAACATTATTAGTCGAAGATTCTAAAAGTGTGGTGTCATTAATTTATAATTATTTCCCCGAACAAACCCAACAAGATCCAGATGCCCCAAAAATAAGTAAATACGCTTATGGCAGGGATTATCATTTTGTCATCAAAGACAAACTCAAACTACTATTAGAATTTATTAAGGAAGAAATTGGCGAGGTTCATGGCCGTGCTTTTGTAGACTCCGCACCAATTCTGGAAAAAGCATGGGCTAAGAAATCAGGGCTAGGATGGATAGGAAAACACAGTAATTTATTAACCCAACAAGTGGGATCTTTCTATTTCATCGCAGAGCTTATTATTGATTTAGAATTGGACTACGACACGCCAGTGACCGATCATTGCGGCACCTGTACTGCCTGCATAGACGCCTGTCCAACAGAAGCCATATCTCCAGAACATGGCGTGGATGGCAGCAAATGTATTTCTTATTTCACCATAGAACTCAAAGAACAAATTCCTTCTGAAATGAAAGGGCAGTTTGACAATTGGATGTTTGGATGTGATGTATGCCAAGATGTATGTCCGTGGAACCGATTTTCAAAAGCACATAGTGAGCCCCTATTTAATCCAAAACCAGAACTTTTGTCCATGACTAAACAGGATTGGGAAGAAATTACGCAAGATACATTTAGTAAGGTATTTCAGCATTCTGCAGTGAAGCGTACCAAGTTTTCAGGACTAAAAAGAAACATCGAGTTTTTAAAATAATTGCTTTAATTTTATAAAAACTACATTGGTACTATGAAAAAATTTATAATACTCCTCGTTACATCCATTCTATGCATCCAGTGCAACACAAAAGGTGAAACGCCCCAAGTTGACAAAACCCATGGTCTTATTGCAGAAAAAGCCATGGTGGTTTCCGCGAGAGAAGAAGCCTCTAAAATTGGAGTCGAAATCATGAAACAAGGTGGGAATGCTTTTGATGCCATGATTGCGACCGATTTAGCCTTATTAGTTTCATATCCCGTTGCAGGCAATATTGGTGGCGGTGGTTTTATGGTTTTTAGAATGAAGGATGGCACGACAGGCAGCTTGGATTTTAGAGAAAAAGCACCCTTAGCAGCCACAAAAAATATGTATCTAGATGCCGATGGAACTGTGAATTCGGATGCAAGTAAAATTGGCGCACTCGCCGTGGGAATCCCAGGAACGATCGCAGGCTTATTTGAAGTACATCAAAAACTCGGATCACTTCCCTTTGAGAAATTGATAGAACCCGCCATACAATTAGCGCTTAATGGGGTGGTTGTGACAGAAAAGCAAGCTCAGAATTTAAATGATCATACAGACGATTTCAGGGCGGCAAATAAAAGAACCATTTTACTGGATAAGGTTTGGAAAAAAGGAGATACCATTAAATATCTAAAATTAGCCGAAACATTAAAGCGGATAAAAGCCAATGGAAGGGATGAATTCTATAAAGGGGAAACGGCTAATATTATAGTGGATCAGGTTCAAGAACTGGGCGGTATTATCACCAAAGAAGACTTAGCCAGTTATGTAGCCGTATGGAGAGATCCAATCACATTTATGTATAAAGGGCATAAAATTATTTCCATGCCGCCTCCGTCGAGCGGAGGCATTTGTCTTTCTCAAATTTTAAAAAGTATTGAACCTTATGACGTTAAACAATACGCTCATAATTCAACAAAATACATCCAAGTAATCGCCGAAGCAGAACGCAGAGCTTACGCAGATAGATCCTATTTTTTAGGAGATCCCGATTTTGTCAATATACCCACAGACAGTTTGATGTCTGAAAATTATCTATCCAAGCGAATGAGTGATTTTAATTGGGAAAAAGCCACCCAATCGAACGCACTTTTCAGAGGTTCTATTCCCGGATATGAGAGTGATGAAACTACCCATTATTCGATCGTTGACCCCTTTGGAAATAGTGTGGCAGTGACCACTACCCTAAATGCAGCCTATGGATCTAAAGTCTATGTAGAAGAAGGCGGTTTCTTTTTAAATAATGAAATGGATGATTTTAGTGCAAAACCTGGAGAACCAAACATGTACGGCTTGGTCGGCGCTGAAGCCAATGCGATTGCGCCCCAAAAAAGAATGCTAAGCTCTATGTCGCCAACCATTATTGAAAAAGATGGACAACTCAAAATGGTGGTAGGCTCACCAGGAGGCTCTACAATTATTACCTCCGTGATGCAAAATATTCTAAATGTATTAGATTTTGATATGAGCATGCAAGAATCAGTTTCCAAACCTCGTTTTCACCATCAATGGTTGCCGGATAACATCAAATTTGAAACTTCCTTTGACACCATTGTTTTTAATTCACTTCATAAACTGGGATATGAAATAGATCAAAGTAATTCTCCAGTTATCGGAAAAGTAGATGCCATTTTGGTATTACCTGACGGCAAATTAGAAGGTGGCGCAGATCCAAGAGGGGATGATTCGGCTGCCGGATTTTAATCTTCAATTAGCAGCAAGCCTCTGTCTTAAGCTCAGCAGTGGCCTCAAGTTTTTAAAAGAATAGCTCTAAAATTTCATTATTAAATGGAACTGTCTAACTTTGCAGATTAAACCAACGCATATGTCAAAACTGAGCAAACACGATTTAGAAGCTTTAGCCTATCACGAAAAACCCACTCCAGGAAAAATTCAGGTAGTACCCACCACTAAATACGCCTCTCAAAGAGACTTGGCATTGGCCTATTCTCCCGGAGTTGCAGCGCCTTGTTTGGCCATAGAAAAAAATCCATCGGATGCCTATAAATATACGGCTAAAGGAAATTTAGTCGCTGTAATTACCAATGGAACTGCAGTTTTAGGGCTGGGAAATATTGGGGCTGAAGCCTCCAAACCTGTGATGGAAGGAAAAGGATTGCTCTTTAAAATATTCGCAGATATAGATGTATTTGACATCGAAGTGGATACAGAAAATGTAGAAGAATTTATTCAAACTGTAAAAAACATAGCGCCCACTTTTGGCGGAATTAACTTAGAAGATATCAAAGCGCCAGAAGCCTTTGAAATCGAAAAACGACTCAAAGAAGAGCTTGATATCCCTGTGATGCATGACGATCAACATGGAACAGCGATCATCTCTGCAGCAGCCTTATTGAACGCGTTGGAAATTGCTGAAAAAAACATCAAAGATGTACAGATTGTAGTGAGTGGTGCAGGAGCTGCAGCGATTTCTTGTACCCGGTTGTACCAATCGTTTGGAGCGAAACGCGAAAACATCGTAATGCTCGACAGTAAAGGCGTTATTAGAGATGATCGCGATCATTTAACCTCTCAAAAAGCGGAATTTGCAACCCACCGAAAAATTGATACGCTAAAAGAAGCGATGAAAGATGCCGATGTATTTATTGGGCTCTCAACCTCAGACATTGTAAATCCTGAGATGCTTTTATCTATGGCCGATAATCCAATTGTATTTGCCATGGCCAATCCTGATCCAGAAATAAAATACCATCTCGCGGTGAAAACACGCGATGATATTATCATGGCGACAGGTCGAAGTGACACACCTAATCAAGTAAATAATGTGCTTGGATTTCCATTCATATTCAGAGGCGCTTTAGATGTGCGAGCCACCTCTATTAATGAGGAAATGAAAAAAGCCGCCGTAATTGCTTTAGCCGAATTGGCAAAAGAACCCGTTCCAGAGCAAGTTAATATTGCCTATGGTGAAACCCGCCTCACCTTTGGAAAAGATTATATTATTCCAAAACCATTTGACCCCCGACTGATTGCGGCGATACCACCTGCTGTGGCAAAAGCAGCCATTGATAGTGGTGTGGCTTTGGCACCAATTACTAATTGGGAAACATATGAAGATGCCCTTTTAGAACGCATGGGATCCGATAATAAAATTGTTCGACTGTTATTTAACAGAGCGAAACTAAATCCAAAACGGGTTGTTTTTGCTGAAGCTGACCAATTAAATGTACTTAAAGCCGCACAAATTGTTTTAGAAGAAGGCATGGCAACGCCCATCCTATTAGGACGTCGCGACGAAATTGAACGCCTGATGGTCGAACTAGAGTTTGATGACGAAGTCCTCATTATTGACCCAAAAGACGATGAAAGCAGTGTTCAAAAAAATAGATACGCCGAAATTTATTGGAAACAACAACAGCGCAAAGGCGTGACCCTTTTAGCGGCTCAAAAACTAATGCGCGAACGTAATTATTTTGCCGCCATGATGGTCAATGAAGGCGATGCAGATGCTCTTATTTCTGGCTATTCTAGCAATTATGGCTCTGTAGTAAAACCAATGTTAAACCTAATTGGCTTGGCGCCTGGTTCGACACGGATTGCGACGACCAACGTCATGATCACCCAGAGAGGCCCTATGTTTTTAAGTGATACCGCGATTAACATTAATCCGACCGCAAACGATTTAATTAAAATTGCGCAAATGACTTCTGGAGTGGTTAAAATGTTTGGATTAGAGCCTGTCATGGCAATGATATCATATTCTAACTTTGGTTCTTCTAAAGACAAAACCGCAACCAAAGTGAAAGAAGCGGTTTCATATCTTCACAGAAGACATCCAAACTTGTTAGTTGACGGCGAATTGCAAACAGACTTTGCTTTGAATAGCGACATGCTGAAAGCTAATTTCCCGTTCTCTAGACTTGCAAATAAAAAAGTGAACACCCTTATTTTTCCAAATCTAGAGTCGGCAAACATTACCTATAAATTATTAAAAGAACTCAATAAAGCAGAATCCATTGGTCCAATTATGATGGGGTTACGTAAGCCCGTTCACATTTTACAATTGGGGGCCAGTGTCGATGAAATTGTGAATATGACGGCCGTTGCAGTCGTCGATGCACAACAAAAAGAAAAAACAGTGAATTAATCCACTAAATCACTTTCTTTTTTCTTCTTTAAATATTGTATTATTTTAGTACATTTGAAATTCAAAGGAAGTGAAACTATGATTACACACATTCAAGGCAAGTTAGCTGAAAAAACCCCAACGCATGTCATTATTGATTGCAATGGAATAGGATACTTTATCAACATTTCACTTCATACATTTTCTCAAATTCCAGATCAAGAGTCGATTAAGGTGTTTACACATCTTCAAGTGAAAGAAGACTCGCATACGCTTTATGGGTTTATCAGCTCTGCCGAAAGAGAAATTTTTAGATTGCTAATTTCTGTGAGTGGTATTGGCGCAAACACCGCTCGTACCATGCTATCGTCACTTACGCCAAAACAAATTAGAGAAGGAATTGCCGTTGGAGATGTTGCTTTAATACAGTCCGTTAAAGGGATTGGCCTTAAAACAGCCCAGCGTGTGATCATTGATTTAAAAGACAAAGTCCTTAAAATTTACGATATTGATGAATCTTCTTTGTCTCAAAACAATACAAACAAAGATGAAGCGTTATCTGCTTTAGAAGTTTTAGGCTTTATGAAAAAACAATCGGAACGTGTGGTCGAAAAAGTAGTCACATCTCACCCTGATGCCACGGTAGAATTTATTATAAAAGAAGCCCTCAAAAACCTGTAATACATTTGAAAACGTCAACGTATAAATCATATTTTAAAAGACTTTTTTTAGCTGTCCTTTTTTTGAGCTGTGCTTCAAATGTGTTTGCACAACAGCCCACGACCGTTAGAGACTCTACGTCTACAACATTTTCATTTGGAAAGCTAGACACTCCAGACCCTAGTACTATTGAGAGTAAATACACTTACGACCCCTTAACGGATCGCTATTTTTACACATCAACCATTGGGAATTTCAACATCAACTACCCCGTTATATTAACGCCCAAAGAATTTCAAGACTTAGTGGTCAAAGAAAGTCTTAAAGAATACTATAAAGAAAAACTAGATGCAGTTGAAGGAAAAAAAGAAGGTTCTGAAGAAGCGAAGAAAAATTTAATTCCGGATATGTATGTCAACTCCAAGTTTTTTGAAACCATATTTGGAGGAAATACAATTACGGTCGCCCCACAAGGGTCTGTAGAAATGGATTTAGGAGTCATGTACTCCAAACAAGAAAACCCTTCTTTTTCGCCACAAAATCAAAGTAATCTTACGTTTGATTTTGACCAACGAATAAGTTTGAGTTTGCTGGGAAAAGTAGGGACTCGATTACAAGTCAATGCAAACTATGATACCCAATCTACGTTCGACTTTCAAAACATTGTTAAGTTAGAATACGACCCTTCAATCCCTGGTTTAGGAGATTTGAGTGATTTGAATGATCTAAAAGATAAGCGATCGGTTGGCGGCGGCGAAGATTCTATTTTGAAAAAATTAGAAGTTGGTAATGTAAGCATGCCATTAAATAGTTCGCTGATTTCGGGAGCTCAAAGCCTTTTTGGAGTTAAAACAGAATTACAATTTGGGAAAACGAGAATTACAGGGGTGTTTTCTGAGCAACAGTCGGAGACACGAACGGTCGTTGCACAGGGTGGAGGAACCTTAGAAGATTTTGAATTTTTTGGATTGGATTATGATGAAAACAGACACTTTTTTCTAGGGCACTATTTTAGAGAATCATACGATGATGCCCTTGAAAATTACCCGTTCATCATGTCCAAAGTTCAAATTACGAGAGTCGAAGTATGGGTTACAAACCGTACCAATCGAACCGAAAATATCCGAAATATAATTGCATTACAAGATCTAGGAGAAGCGTCAAGAATAGGGTTGTCTCCGATTCCATCAGGATTTGTAAATGAGGGACCCAATACGCCTCCAAATAATGAAAATAATGATTTTGACCCTGCAGAGATAGGCAAAGCTGGCTCTCAGCTAAGTAATGCGATAAGAGATATTGCAACGGCACAAGCCGGGTTTTTATCGCCAGGTGTTAATGAAGGATCTGATTATGGAAAATTAGAAAATGCAAGAAAATTAACCCAAGGAAATGAGTTTACAGTTGACCCACAGTTAGGCTATATTTCGTTAAGTCAACGCCTTCAAAACGATGAAATTTTAGCCGTTGCTTATCAATATACTATTGGAGAAGAGGTGTTTCAAGTAGGAGAGTTTGCAAATGACGGACTTAGTGCCACGACTACCGGTGTGGATGGGGCAACAGGCAACCAAACGGTCTCCAATCAAAGTTTGGTTCTAAAAATGTTAAAAAGTGCGGTCACCGATGTTGAGCTTCCGGTTTGGGACTTGATGATGAAAAACATCTATAACACAGGCTCGTATCAATTATCTCAAGAAGATTTCCGATTGAATATTTTTTATAACGAAACCTCCGCACTTAATTTTATTACTCCAGTAGGAACCACGCCATTTCCCGATCCAACAGGAAATGCCGACCCTATTAATGAAACGCCTTTAATTCGACTCTTTAACTTTGATAGATTAAATTTCAATAACGACCCCCAAAACAAAGGCGATGGATTTTTTGATTTTGTTCCTGGGATTACCGTCATTCCTCAAAACGGTAAAATTGTCTTCACGAAAGTAGAGCCATTTGGAGATTATCTTTTTGAAACTTTACGACTCAGCCCTTCTGAAGATTATAACGGAGATGAAGCCGTTTCAACAGATTATAACCAAAATCAGGCAAAATACGTTTATAGATCACTTTATAAAAGCACCAAGACGGCCGCATTACAAGACAGTGATAAGAACAAATTTTTGATGCGTGGTCGCTACAAATCTACGGGCGGATCCGGAATTCCTATTGGAGCATTTAATGTCCCGAGAGGTTCTGTAAATGTGACTGCTGGTGGACGTGTGCTGGTTGAAGGCGTCGATTATACGGTTAATTATCAGATTGGAACGGTTCAAATATTAGATCCTTCATTGCAAGCGTCTAACACACCGATTCAAGTGTCAGTTGAAAATAATGCTGTGTTTGGGCAACAAACCAAACGATTTACAGGGTTTAATATTGAACATCAGTTTAATGAAAACTTTGTTCTAGGTGCGACCGTTTTAAACCTCAATGAACGCCCCATTACTCAAAAAGCAAATTATGGTACTGAACCCATAAACAATACAATTTTTGGGTTTAACGGAAACTATTCTACTGAAGTTCCTTTTTTAACTCGACTCGCTAACAAGCTTCCAAATATTGATACAGACGCGGCTTCTAATTTATCGCTTCGAGGTGAATTTGCCTACCTCAAACCAGGGGCACCAAAAGGCGTTGATTTTGACAGTGAAGCAACGTCATATATCGACGATTTTGAAGGCTCACAAAATGGCATTAGTTTATTAAGTCCACAATCGTGGTTTTTATCAAGTCGACCTATAAAACTTGGGCGTACCTATTCACAAGGGAATGAAGATGCTTTGGACTATCAAAATGGATTTGATCGCGCCCACCTAAACTGGTATACCGTAGATCCTATATTCTATAGTGGTCAACGTCCAGGCGGAATTTCAGACGATGATATTTCTGATTTGTACACCCGCCGTGTTTTTATTGATGAATTATTTCCTCAACAAGATTTAGTAACCGGTCAATATTCGGTGATTAATACACTCGATTTAGTTTACAACCCCACCGAAAGAGGTCCATATAACTACCAAGAGGGTGCTGAAGATGGCGTTTTAGAGACACCTAAAGAGAGTTGGGCAGGGATCACCAGACAGCTCACTTCTACAGATTTTGAACAAGCCAATGTAGAATATGTCGAGTTTTGGCTCATGGATCCTTTTTTAGATAACACTTTAAATCCAGGTGGAAAATTGGTATTAAACTTAGGAAATATATCTGAAGATGTGATCAAAGATGGACGCAAACAATATGAAAATGGACTTCCCGAAAATGGAGATATAAGCTTATTACCACAATCGGATTGGGGTACGGTCACCCCGCAAAATCAATCGTTGATTTATGCCTTTTCGTCACAAGGCGAAGATCGTGTCCAACAAGATGTTGGGTTGGATGGCTATAATGATTTTGAAGAACAAACTATAACCACACCTGACGCGCAATTTTCAGCCTTTCAATCTCTTCCAGATCCCGCAAACGATAATTATCAATATTACTTGAATCGAGAGGGTGATATTTTTGAGCGGTATAAAAAATACAATGGCTTAGAAGGAAATTCTCCAGACACATTTTCGGAGACCAATCGGGGCTCAACACCACAACCCGATGTCGAAGACATCAATCGTGATAACACCATGAACACGATTGACAGCTATTACGAATATGAAATTGGGATCAGTTCTATGGACTTTAATGATGCGAACAACCCTTATATTGTAGACCGAAAGTCGATCGCTAGTATCACATTACCTAATGGTTCGACAGCTAAGACGATTAACTGGTATCAATATAGAATTCCATTATCCGAGTTTACAAATAAAATAGGACGGATTTCTGATTTTAGATCCATTCGCTTTGCGCGCTTGTATTTAAAAGATTTCTCAGAAACCACGGTACTTCGTTTCGGAACCTTAGATTTAGTGCGAAGCGATTGGCGTCGCTATCAACTATCACTGGATATAGAATCAAATGCTGAGACAGAACTCGACCCGACCAATCTAAGTGTTGGGATTATAGGCATTCAAGAAAATGACGGCAGCTATGTGTCTCCTCCAGGCGTTGTACGTGAACAATTGAATAATAACAACTCAATAATACGTCAAAACGAGCAGTCGTTGGTGGTCGATGTCTGTGAATTGGAAAAACAAGATTCCAGAGCAGTTTTCAAAAACATTAATGTGGACATGCGTCAGTATAAAAAACTAAAAATGTTTATACATGCTGAAGATGGAGAATCCGGGAGTTTTGACGAAGGAAACCTCGTTGCATTTATAAGAATGGGGAATGATTTTACGCAAAATTATTATCAATTAGAAATCCCTTTACGGAAATCGTCTGGTGCCACGGGCGCTTCAGAAAACGAGGTTTGGCCAGAATACAATGAGATTAATATCCCCCTTGAATTTCTCGAACAGATAAAAGCATTGGGAATCAGTTTAGGAACATTAGGGAATGAAAACCCTGTTTTTTACAATGTCATTGATGGCGAATTACAAGAAACGCCAGTAGGTGAGTTTGATTCGTTTTCGATGAGTTCTGATGAGGCACCTTTTGAGCAGCGAATTGCGGTGAAGGGAAATCCAAACTTTGGAGATATTAGAACCCTAATGCTTGGGATTAAAAATATTGGTCCAACAAACCAATGTGCCGAAGTTTGGTTTAATGAACTGCGATTGGCCGATATGGACAACGAAGGCGGTTGGGCAGCCGTTATGAGCATGGATACAAACATTGCGGACTTCATGAACATCAACGCCAATGCCAAACGAACTACGACTGGTTTTGGAACTTTGGAACAAGGACCAAATGAACGGAGTCGTGAAGATTTGAAACAATACGATGTTGTAACCAACATAAACGTGGGTCAGTTACTACCAAAAAAGTGGGGCTTAGAAATCCCTTTCAATTATGGGCAAAGTGAAACATTAATCACTCCAGAGTATGATCAACAATATAAAGATTTAAAGCTTCAGTCGCGTTTAGATGCGGCCACAAGTTCCGAAGAACGTGATCGAATCGAAAACCAATCGGAAGATTATACAAAACGTAAAAGTATTAACTTTATTGGCGTCCGAAAAAACAAAACAGGCGATGCAAAACCAAGAGTTTATGACGTTGAAAATTTGACTTTAAATTATTCATTCAACGAGATGAAACATCGTGATTTTGAAATCGAAAATGCGCTGGATCAAAATGTACGCGTCGGGGGCAATTACAGTTATAGCTTTAGTCCGTTAAAAATTGAGCCATTCAAGAAAAACGATTCTTTATTTACCGGAAAATATTGGCAACTTTTAAAAGATTTTAATTTCAATTTATTACCAACCAACCTATCGGTAAACTCTGATTTTAATAGACAATTTAACAGTCAGAAATTTAGAGATGCAGATTTAGGAGCTAGTAATTTAACCGTCGATGAACTGATTCGAAGAAATTACACGTTCGATTTCCAGTACACCGTTAATTACAGTGTCACAGATGCGCTGAAGGTTAACTTTACAGCTGCCAATAACAACATTGTTAGAAATTATTTTGTGGACGATAATTTAAAAGGCGATCAAGACCCAAGTTTAGGCGTGTGGGATCGGTTTTTTGATTTTGGAGACCCCAATAGGCATACCCAACAATTAGGCATTAATTATGAGTTGCCATTTAAAAAAATACCGACACTGAATTTCTTAACTTCCAACTATACCTATTCGGGAGATTTTCAATGGAATAAAGGCTCTGATTTATTTGGAGAGATTGAGATAGGTGGGGCAATCTATGACCTTGGAAATTCTATTTCTAACGCCAGCGAGCACAACCTGAATACGCAAATGGATATGCGAAAACTATATCGTTATTTGGGTTTAAAAAAGAAATCTAATAATAGAAAGGCGTCCAAAAAATCCAAAAAATTTAATTTAAAAAATGTGGGGCTTGGACTCCTCACAAGCGTGAAACGGATGCAGGTCAACTATTCGGAAAGTAATAGTACGTTTTTACCTGGTTACATTCCAACGCCTGGATTCTTAGGAACCCTTAAGCCAACGGCTGGTTTCACCTTTGGAAGTCAACGTGACATTCGTAGGATATCTGCTCAGAACGGCTGGTTAACCACTTATGAGGATTTTAATCAACAATATTCAGAGACTCATAATCAAAACTTAGATTATGTGATAAATATGGAGCCCATCAAAGATTTAAAAATAGATTTAACAGGTGGCAAAACCTATGCGAGTAATTTAACAGAAAATTTCAACACAAACAGTAGTAATGGATTGAGTGACGGTTATAATTCATTATTTCAAAATACATTTGGAAATTTCAATATCTCAACCTCGCTCATCAAGACCGCTTTTAGCCAAAGTGATGAAACGAATTCAGTGCCTTTTGAGGCGTTCAAAAGCAATCGTTTGGTGATCGCCAATCGTCTTGCTCAGGACTTTTATGGCGCCAACCCGATTACTACCGATGCAGAAGGCTATCCCGAAGGCTTTGGAAAAAACAGTCAAGCCGTTTTATTGCCTGCGTTTTTAGCAGCTTACTCAGGTAAAAAATCCAATAAAATAAGCCTGGATGCTTTTAGAGACATTCCAATTCCGAATTGGACGTTGAAATACACCGGCTTTATGAAAATGAAGTGGTTCAAGAAAAGGTTCAAACGTTTTTCTATCACCCACGGCTATAACGCGTCTTATACCATTAATCAATTCCGAACAAATTTAGATTATAAAGCTGCAGATTCCAATTTGGACTATGCATCCCAAGACCCAGACACGAAAGATTTGTCGAAAAACTTCAAAGCTCAAACTTTATTTAGTAATGTAAACTTAGTAGAGCAATTTAGTCCCTTAGTTAAGATTGATTTTGAAATGAAGAGCTCTGTCAAAGTTTCGACAGAAATCAAGAAAGACCGTAGTTTATCCTTAAGTTTTGATAATAATTTGCTGACGGAAATTCAGGGTTACGAATATATTTTTGGACTTGGGTATCGAATTAAAGATCTTAAATTCAAAACAAAATTAGCAGGGAAAAAAAAGACAGTAAAAAGTGATTTGAATATGAAGGCCGATGTTTCGGTTCGAAACAATAAAACAATTATTCGTTATCTCGATTTAGATAATAATCAAGTGAGTGCAGGCCAAACCATTTGGAGTTTAAGATATGCAGCCGATTACGCGTTTAGTAAAAATCTAACGGCTATTTTCTATTTTGATTATGCGTTCTCGGAATATGCAATTTCAACAGCTTTCCCGCAAACAACGATTAGATCAGGATTCACACTTCGTTACAATTTTGGAAATTAAAACACAATCACACTAACTATTTTATACTTATGAATATTCCATCCGAACTAAAATACACAAAAGATCACGAATGGGTCAAAATCGACGGCGACATCCTCACTGTTGGCATTACTGATTTTGCACAAGGCGAACTCGGCGACATTGTATACGTAGAAGTAGAGACGCTTGATGAGGCATTGGAAGCGGATGCTGTTTTTGGAACGGTAGAAGCCGTTAAAACGGTCTCAGATTTGTTTTTGCCAGTGGCAGGAGAAATTATTGAGTTTAATGATTCCTTAGAAGATGAGCCCGAAAAAGTAAACGAAGACCCTTACGGCGATGGTTGGATGATTAAATTAAAGGTTGCGAATCAGTCGGATTTAGAAACGCTTCTTAGTGCGGAAGATTATAAAGAATTGATCGGTGCTTAAAAACAGACTCATATACACAATTACCATTGTATATACCTTAGCGATTATCGCTTTGAGTTTTATGAACCTTCGAGAACTACCAGAACTCAACACTGGTTTTGATGATAAAATATTTCATTGTATTGCCTATGCTCTTTTTTGCTTACTGTGGTATCTTTGTTTTGAGGCTTTAAAAATAAAGTCAAGTTTAATCTTCGCAATTGTGTTTTCTATTGTTTTTGGTGGATTGATTGAAATCTTACAAAGTAAATTATCATCTTACAGAACAACAGAGTTTTTTGATCTGTTGGCCAATACACTTGGAGTGCTTTTAATGGCGATAGGTATACGTTTAAAAAAAAGATATAATTAAAAACGCAGAAACCTTTGCATAGTTGTTTATTTTTTAATTAATTTAACCCTCGGAAATAAAACAGATTTAATATGGAATCAAAGAAAAACCCAGAATCAGACGTTAGCAGAAATGCATCCATCTATTTTGCAGTTGGATTGGCACTAATGATGTTTCTAACATACAATACAATTAATTATAAAACTTATGATAAGTCTTTAATTGATATTGGAAAATTAGACTTAGATGCAGATCTAGATGAAGAAATCCCTTTAATAGATCAAATCAAGCCACCACCACCACCGCCACCGCCACCAGCAGCGCCAGAGGTTATTGAAATCGTGGAGGATGAGGAAGAGATTGAAGAAACAGTTATAGAGTCTACTGAAACAGATCAAGAAGAAGAAATTGAGATTGAAGATATCGAGATTGAAGAAGTCTATGAAGACGTTGAGGTGCCGTTTTCTGTCATCGAAAATGTTCCTGAATATCCAGGCTGTGAAAAAGGATCCAATACTGAAAAGCGTAAATGTATGTCCGCTAAAATCGCAAAATTTGTACAACGAAAATTCAATACAGATTTAGCAGGTGA
>CAJQLD010000017.1 GCA_905479095.1 uncultured Flavobacteriaceae bacterium | reverse complement strand
CTGCAATAATGATTTCCATTATATAAGATTTTAAATAATTAATAAAAAAGTTGAATAAAAAAGTTGAGAAAGGAACCGGACACGCCTAAGTTCAGAAATTTAAGAACACCCTAAGGGCGACGGCGAGTGATACGGGGACGTGCAACTACAGGGCTATAAAGGTTAGCCGATGGAGTATTGAATATTTTAAAATTTTGTATGTCCATTATAAATCTCGTTAACGATAACTGTATCGTTACATAAATATGAAGTAAATATAAAAATTAATTAAAGTGAAGCATAATAGGACTCAAAAATATCTTCAGTTTTTCGATATTCTAAAAACTTACATGTATTCGCTATTAATAATTTAAATAAATTTCGATTTAATGAAAAAAACGTATAAAGCGAGCTTCATACGTTTTGATAAAATTTATTATATAAGCGTATTATCCAATTTTGGATAACGACTAAACACTAAATAACTTCAATAAATTCTAGTGGTGCGTAACCACTGCATGGGTTTTGGCTATCTACATCATCAAATAAAGTCGAAAAATCTGCTTCTTGACAATCACACGAGTAAATTATGAATGTAATGGACATCAAAAAAATTATAACTGTTATGAATTTTGTTTTTTTCATTTTTATTGATTTTCTAATTCAATTTCTATTGTTTTTTTTAAACCATTGTTAATTTTTAAAACATAGGTTCCTGTTCCAACATTTTCAAAGAACGCCTCTCCACCAGAGATGTTAGTTTCTAGTAATTGATTCTCTTTTTCAAGCGTTACATTGACACCTTCAATTTCAAATTCTACCTTAACAGCTCCACTAGATAAATCACAAGGAAGTACATTTTTTTTAAAGTATTTCGGAGTAGGATTCGAAAAACCAAAGTCTGACGAAATACCTCCGTAATGCTTATTAATTTCAAATGGCAATTCTTGGTTTGCATCGATCACAGTATTATTTGTTGAGTCATAGATTTTGAAATTTACAGTTTCTGAAGCTGAATTAGCAAACACCGTTAAGTACGCATAATACCCATCTGTTGATTCTGTATAAATTAAATTTGTAACACCACGACATTCATCATCTACAAAAGCAGCCAGCATATCGTCTGTACTCGATAAATTGGTTGCATTTACATTTAAAAATGCAACCATTGTCATTGTGTATTCAAATTCATTTTCATCCACTTGCCAATTTGCCGGTTGAGCACTTAAACCCAATGAGATAAGACAAGTTAATATAATTGACTGGAGCGCGTTTTTAATTATCATTTAAGGATTAGTTTATTGTTATAAGGTTCGTTATCAATGGTCGTGTTCAAGAAATAAGTACCATTTTGAAAATTGACAGGAATTTTTAAAACGTTGTAGCCTTGTTTAATTGAAAACTCGGAATTAAACAACAACTGGTTTAATACATTGTAAATCATCACCTGAGTGTTTTGTTTGTTTTGAGCATAAAACTCTAAATAAACAAATCCATCTTTGGAAGGGTTTGGATATAGCAGGAAATGGGCTTTTGTCAAATCCATAGTCGTCTCATCTATTATAAACGGATCGCTCACAGTTCCTAAAAGTGAGTCGGCAACAAAATTAATTGATTTTGAGGTTTGCTTTTTTGAATCTCCATCTCCAATATAGAACACTAATTCTTCTTGATTTGAATTACCCACTAGAGTCATAAAGGACAACTCTTTTCCATTAACTGACTGGTTTTCGGACTTTCCATGCAATTCCCCTGCTTTGTTGTAAGCATATACATTTGTATAACCTTCGGGCAATTGAATCACAGCATTCATGTTTTGAGAAAAGGCATTAAACTCGCTTTGATTTGATGAATTGGAAGTACTTGAAGTTCTTCCAGAAACAGTTCCTTTTCTACCAGATAAGTAGTTAGGATATTTAAAATCTTGAGTGGTTGCGGATTTTAGCATATACCCTTTCCCTTTTTCTAAATAGGATAAGGTTCCTGTCCAGCCGTTTAATGCATCATAAATTGCAAATTCATTTTGTGATTTTATGACATCGTCAACGGAGGCATTAAAACTTGACAATGCTTCTTCTATTCTTGTGTTTTCACCAACAACGTATGGCAACCAGTTCCAATTTTCTCTAACTGGGAATGTCCAAGTAGATAGGTCTACAGGGGTACCTATCACATCCAGGTTTTGTGCATTTGCTAATCGGACTTTATACATTTTAAAAATACTAAAGCCTGCATTATCACTAATTCCTCCAGACCAACCGCTATTTTCTGCGGTTTGACTGTCTATATAATACGAATCTAACAGTGCTGGTAAATGACTCATAATTAAATCATCAGATTCAAGTTCTAAGTTTTCGGTAACCCCATTTACATCAGAAAGCCGATCACTAACCACTGAAAATGAGATCCATGTATACCCTGAATTTAAGGGGATGCTCTGACTGATTTCACCTGAATTTTCAAATATGGCAGGATTTGAGTTAGATCCCACAATACTATCTAAAGTAAACTCAATGGCATTATTTCCGTCTAAAGTTGCTACTAGTATTTGATTTTCAGAAGCATCCCAAATATTAAAATTTAAAATTTCTCCTGACACACTGTTTGAATAAACAGTTAGGTACACAAAATATTCTTGGTAGTTAGAGTCAAAAACTAATTGGGCAACACCTCTAGTTTCTCCATTATGAAATACGCCAAGTTTGTCTTTTGCGTCTTCGTCAAAAACACTATCAATTTTAATTTTTCCAACAATATTCATACTATACTCATAATCGTTTGGATTTATAGACCAGTCGATATCTGCTGAAATATCTAATTTTAATTGAATTTTTTGATCAAAGTCAAATTCAGTTTGTAAGAACAAATCTTGTTCGTAGTATCCTGGGGCTAGATTACTATCTACCGTAGCAGTAATTTCAACATTACTATTTGGTGATAGTACTCCTGTTGATTGGCTTAGCGATAACCAACTTGGTATATTTAACAAGCTAAAATCTTGAAAAGTGCCTCCAGAGTTTACAACAGATATGGAATATTGTTTGCTTTCGCCTATATCAGCAGTACTTTCAACAATCGTTTCCTCGCCATCTATATACCAGTCTACCTGATCTTTATTAATATAAGCGGTCCAAGTAATTGGAGATTGTTGAATGTTATCAAACTCGTCGTACATTCTATGGACTGTAATGTCTAACACTTGGCCTTCAATGAGTGCTAAACTAGAAACTACGGGTTCTATAATCATTTGATCGCCATTAATTACACGATTAACTTGAAATTTAATCGTGTTTCTTGCAGGTTTTATTGGAGGAACATCGTCCGTATAATTGACTGCTCCAGAACTGAGCACAGATACACTATTTGTGTTTAGAGGACCTGGAATTACGTGATAATACCTTGGTCCGTTTCCTGTTGGAGTATCTGGCGCATTCATTTTAGAATACACTAATAAACCTGGACTATCTGTATCTACTTCATAGAAACGGTCTCTGTCTATTTGTTCAAATGTTCGAAGGGTGTTCCACAGTCTCAACTCGTCTATTTTTCCTGTAAAAATTTTATCAACAGTTTCGGATGCGGATAAATCTATATGCCCTCTGGCTCCTACCCAAATTTTATTCCCATAGAACGCAGAAATATCTGATACGGGGTTCGTACTAACCAATTCAGCATCGACATAAGTTCTCAGGTTACCTAATCTATTTATTAGGATCGACACATGATGCCATTCATTATCGGTTATACTAGTGGTCGTAAGGTTGTAGGAGTTATTTTCGTTTTCAAACGATAAATTACCGTCGATGTTTAAATTCACTGCCCATTTATTTCTAGTGCCATTTTGAGCCGCAATATCGGTGTCATCTCCTCTTCCATTAGAAAAAATAGTAGCGTCTTGTGTTTGATTTGTTTTGACCCAGAAGGATAGTGTTGCATCCATTTCTTGTGTGAGCTGAACGGCCGCTACATTATCTAACGTTAGGTATTGGTCATTAGCAAATTCATAGGCATTTCCTTTTGGTTTTATATCCCATGCAGTATTTACTTGCGCATGTTTATAGCGCGCAATATCACTTGCTATCTCGCCATGTCCTTCGTTCATCGGCCAATACCCTACTAAATCTACCTCGTTGCCTACATATTTAGTATAAATATTTGCGTACGCATCTGTAAAACTTAACGCTTTCGACCATAGTCTTACATCGTGAATATTCCCGATAAATGTATTCCCACCAAACACTATTGAATTGTCAAAATCAAATTGCATATTTTGGGGAGCAGAATTCGTAGCGACCACACTATCATCTTCGTAAATACTGATAACACCCGCAGTACTGTCATAAGCAAACGTATAATGATGAAACAGGTTGTCGTTTGATATCACACCATCTACTGTAGAACCTCCAAATTGAAAACTAATCGATGTACCTTGTAACCCTATATTAAATCCAGCTTCTTGATTTACAATAGTCGCTAAACTATTTTGGGTTTGGTTGTTCATCCAAAATTCAAAGCTAAAATCGCCAGTATTAATAAAAGGTTTTTCTATAGTAGCTGTATTGTCTGAGCCATTAAAGTATAGAGAAACACTATTATTAATAGGTAACTGGTTTGTTTCTCCTTTAATTTCGATTAAACTAACTGATGTGTTATAAAAGATATCTTCGTTAAAACGTACGGATATATCTTCACCATACCCCAATATACCATCTGTTGGTGTGGGTGTTCCAAAAACTCGCGGTGCATATAAATCAATTCTTCCTGAAATAACTTCCGAAATAAAAGTCGTATTATTAGTACAAGTACTAATTGCTCGAATTTCATAAGTGCCATCCTGAATTCTTTGACCAACAATATCCCAAGGGTAATTGATTGTGGCATCCGTTATAACTGAAATTTCTGTCTCATTATTAGAAATGGCTTCATCATAAAAATCTTCGGTTCCGTAATAGGTATGTAACCTAGTCCATGTAGATGAACTTGCAGATCTATATTGTAAGTCAATTTTTTGGAAACTAGAAAAACTAGTATTGAACTCACTAAGCTCTACCGCTAATGGATTACTAGTTCCATCTAAGTTATAAGCTCCTGAAACATTAAACACCCAATTATCTAAAGGCGCACTTACAGATACGTTAGAACAAGACGGTACAAAATGAGCTGATAATGTTATAGATGAACTTGCATCATCATCACATGCACTCCCAAAACTAATTTCAATATCCTCATAATCATACACATCAGAAATAGATTTTTCTATAGTGACTACAAACTCTTTTGACTCACCATATTGGAAGCCAGGAAATAGAATACCAGTTGCTGGAATGTTAATGACAGCACTATTAGGATTTGTTTCTTGATTTACTCTTAAAATATAGTCAGTTTCTAATCCTACTGAGCTTATGCTTTCTAAAAGCACTCTAAATTCTGCTTTAGTACCTTCTGGAACATTACTAAGATTTACAATTTCTGCACTTATTTGAGGTACTTCTATTTGTTGAGTCGCATTGCTCAATTCTTCTTGATCAGCTTCAGCGAGTTCAATAATTGCATCATCATTAGCGACATAGGTACTATTGTTATAAAATATAGATTTCTGAGCATCTTCGTAAGGGCAGGAGGTTCTCCCGCCTATGGTAATAAAAATTGGACCATTACCGTCAAAAGAGTTAATAACATCTATACTTAATAGATTTCCAGCGTCACCCTCAGATAATGTATAAGTGATTGCTGTGGTAATCTCTTCTTCGACAGATAATGCTGTATTTATATCTTGATTCACAAAACCACTTGTTGTATTTAATAAACCAATCCCGTTTAAATTAAATCCTAAATCTAGACCGAAACTTTGATCGGTATTTAGGTTAATTAATGTTGATTTTGCATTCACAACAGAAGTTTCAATCGTTCTAGAAAATTCTCCAACTCCGTTATCTATAGAAACATTGTCTTCAAAATTAGTGTTTAATAGTTCTTTTAATTGATTGGAACGTAGGAGCCTATTATTTAATGTTGCTTCGGAAACTGGATCATTTTCTTGAGATAGCGCAGCAGTTAATTCTCCTATATAATTATTTAAATTAGTTTCTATACCTGCTTTGTAATTTTCTCTATCATTTAAAGCTAGATACTTCACACGCTCATTTTCTCTTACGGTCGATCTCCATAAATTAATTTGTGTTTCATACTGATCTTTCGTTAAAACACCTGGAGTATTTGGATCAATGGTTCCATCCTCTAAGCCATCTACAAAACTTTGCAGTTCTGGCATAAGCGTATCTACTATATAAGTTTGGGAGAAAACAAAGAAAGTGTCTGAAGGTTCTTCAGCAAAATAAACGGCTTTTTGTTTGCCTACAAAGATGCTTTCTCCATAGACGTTTGTGAGTTCATACCCTGCATCTGCATCGCCAGCAGTTTCTCTCACATCAATATCATCATAGGTACCATAAAAATAATTTTTAGACTGCCCTATATATAAATCGGCATTTGCACCTACAAAATCGGGGTCATCACTAGTAGAAATTGATTGCGCAAACGTATATGTTTTCGTTAAACTTTTTGCATCCGTACTAGAAGATGTTACTGAAATTCCTGCAGTAATACTATTAGTAGACTCCGCTTCAATAACAGGGCCTGCTAAACCACCACCTGCTGCAAAAGTTACTCCTAACAAGACTTTAAATTCTGTTGCAAAACCTCCAGAAGTTGTAAAATCGCTCTCGACTGTAAAAGAAATAGTTTCTCCGCTATCAATGGTGGCCGTACTATTTGATCCAGGAGGATCTCTTAGGATAATATCTGGACTATCTGGAGCACTTGTAACAAACGTTTGGCTTCCATCAGATTGACCTCCTAATAAAATTCCTCGATTTTCATATCCTTCCGCTTCATAATCAACTCCATTAATTCGATAGCTTATGTTTAATGTTTTTGTATAGGGTGCATTGATTGAAGGCAATCCGCCTCTAAATGTATAGGTTGTAAGACTTCGATCAGTGGTACTTGTTTCTAACGATCCTGAGTTTTCTAATGCTAAATTATTATTAATCACCAACTCTCCATCAGTTACCGGTACTTGAAACTCTTCGCCTTCTGGATCATCGTCATAATTAATATAGGGTTCAAAACGTTTTAAATCAATAGTATAGCTGCCAAATTGTTTAAATACTAAATATTCAAATCCTTCTGTACTAATTGTAGAGCCGTCACTGAGTTCCAATTCGCTTTCAGAAGTTTGTTCTATTGTTCTTAAAACAGGGGTTGATCTGTAAGTAAAACTCTTTTCGTAATGGTATGGAGAACCTATTTGGGTTGTGCCATCTGAATACTCAAAAATGGGTGTTGTTTCATCAACAATTACTGAAACATTTAAGGTTTCGTTAGCATCTAGTATGTTTAAAGTAGGGTTGTTCGTTATTTGTATACCTGTTGTTTGGCTTATAGAATAACCTAAAGGTAACAGTTCTAAACGGTATTCTCCTGTTTCAGAATTTGTGGTAACGTTTGCTTGTGTAAAGTTGGTTGAACTACCACCTGCTGGTGTATAATCAAAGTTAATCGTCGCGATTCCTATATTATTAACACAGGTTATTACAGTGGTTTCTGTAATTTCATTTCCGGCAAAAATTTCTGTTGAGATGGTTCCATTTTGTCCAAATCCAATTTCTTTTTCGCTTTCAACAGTTCCTCCAACCACTCTACCGACGACAGTAACTTTCGTTTGATCGATAAAAGTTACTTGCTCATCTCGGTCTTCAAAAAATTCTTCAAAAACGGCTGTATCGGCAGGAAATCTTCCTGAATACCCAAATTCGTGTCCGTCTCTTTTGATACTTATATAGTGCTCTCCGATTGGTACTGTGATTGTGAAAAAACCATCGCTATCAGAAACAATTGGCGTATTATTTTTATCTAATACAATTTTGTTATCTATGTATATATTGACTCCTTCTGATGGGATTCTTGCATAGCGTTCTAAGTAATCATCCGAATCATCATCCGTTGTTCCAGCTTCATTTAACCAATACTCTCCTTTTGAAAATTTTTCACCATCTTTTTCATAATAGTTATAGCCTTCGTCAATGATCCCAGGGCCACTAACATATTCATCTCCATTAGTTAAATTATTAAAATTTGGTGAATCTGGATCGGGACTGTTAACTTCCACAAACGATTTGAACACGCCTCTACTATCATAATATACTTTCCCTCTAAATGTGAAAGATGAGGTGTCTATAAAATTTACGCTATTAATTACTGTATTCGTTTCTCCTATATAGACCAATTGTTGAGTTGGGTCAAATTGATGAATTCCTAAAACTGGGGTAATCGTATAGGTTTCTCCAGCGCCGCTGTAAGGAATGGCACTGATTATATAATTTCCATTTTCGTCGGTAACTCCTAATATGCCCAATTGGTCAGAATTTGGTGTATCTGAACCAGAAACCCAATTTGGAGACGTTACTTGACCTGCATTGTAAAGTTTTCCATTGTTATTGTTATAAGTGAAACCAGAATGTGACAAATCGTAGGCAACTTCTCCAGCGCCTTCATCCATTCTTAAATACGAAACCAAATTAACATCATTTCCGTCTATAATTCGCTTATAATCGTTGTATACATTACCCTCATTTAGGACCTTATTCCACACTCTAATTTCATCGATGAGCATGGCTTTTTGGGATCCAAATTTCAAACGTTCCCAAGGGGTTACTACACCATTAATAGTGGTTACTAATTTTATAGTAGTGGTAGGAGCTTCCACTGTAAAATAGGGAGCTGTATAATTAGCATCAAACCCATTCAATTTGTCGTGAGTGGTTTCCGCATAGGCTTCGTCCATTTTACGTCCATTTATATACAAAAGCGGGATTTCGCCGTCTTCTAATGCTACTGTAAAATGAATAAATTCACTATTAAACGCTGTTACAGAGCGTAGTATATCGTCCCCTCTCGCATTGATCACTCCTGTGGGATAATAATTATTAATTTTATAAATACTTCCGCCTATATCAACTTCTATATAATTGCTTGCTCCAGTAACTAATCGGACTTTTACATTTTTTTCTTTAACACCAGTATTATTTATTAATGTAAAAATGGATAGTGAAGAATCCCCCGCTGTAAAGGCTTCATTGGGACGAACCCAAGCTTGAAACGTGATACGATCGTCTATTATATCTTGAATGTGTTCTACTTTTAAGGCATTATTTTCAGGGATTCTAATTGCTGAATTTTGAAATGCGGATCCTGTAGCAGAAGTTGCTAAAACCGTTACATCTTTTACGGGATTACCACCCTCATAACTTATTCTACCCGTCACAATCCCAGAGGGACTTCTAAACCCTATCCCTTCAATATAGGTTTGGTATTCTTCTGCAATTTCACTAATCCCGATGGCTTCCACTCTATATTCATAAAGTTGTCCGCCTTCGATATATTTATCTTCGTATTGGGTCGTAAGTGCACCTAAACTAGCAATCGGAGAACCATAAGAGGCATCTTCAATTTTTTTCCTGTAAACATAAAACCCTGTTATGAGATTTTGATTATTTCTAATCTGCCAGTTAATAATCACTTTATCTGTGTAGTAGCCTTTTGAAACTGAAAATGATTCATCGGCAAATGTATCATACAAATATAGAATGTGCCATGGGAATCGGACATCGGAAGGCGTAGTGGTGTGTACTGAATTTGGAGCTGCTGTAATGCCTAAATAAGGAATCCCAACTTGGATATAAAATTGCCCATTGCCACTAATTGCCTGAGAAGCCGTCACCACTCTTGCGCCATCGTCTTGCGAAAAGCCCAAGAAGCTTATTGCCAAAACAAAGGCAAAAGATGCGAGTCTTTTTTTAATTCGTAAATTTATAGTCATAGCCAAAAAAATTATAATTTAATGATGTAGTTTACACCATAACTTACTGGGCGTGTTTCTTCACTTCCTGAATTTGCTACGCTACCCTTAATTTGATGGGTGTGATTTCCATTTGAATCAGTGTTATCACTTTCTGAAGTTTTAGAACCAACAAAGCGTCTACTACCAGAAACAGTATAACTGGAGTCACCGTCACTCCTGTAAGTGTCATTAAAAGAATGGTTATGTGAACCATTAGTCTCATTTGACAAGCTACCTTTGTCATGGCTATGACTTTTATAAGAGTCACTTTGTGTTCCTTTTAATCCAGGTCCCGATTGATTATTTACAGGACTCCTGCCTGTTCCTCTTAAAAACATTCCTTGTAAGTTAGGTGTGTTTGCACTTCCTAATAAGGTTCTTAAGGCTTCGGTGTTACTGTTGACAGGAATGGCATCCCCATTACATAACACCCAACCAACTGGTGCTGTTGCCCCTACAAACGGCATGATAGAGCCGGTAGGAACCCCGTTACTAGCAGAATACGCTAATGGGACACGTTTAAAAAGTTCATCTGAGATCGTGGTTGATCCATCTGAAATTTTAAGATAGAGCTCTCGATTACTGAATTGACTTTCAGTTTCATTTGGTATATCTAAAACGTGTGAAAACACTCCAAATGAATCGGTTAAAATTGTTTGCGTTAATGTATAAACGTTCACGTTTGTATTACTCGCATTTAAATAATAGACTTCAAATGTTAATGCAATATCTACATTTGTTTTTGCAGTATTATTATCGTCTCTAGCAATGCCTTGAATGGCGATGCCTTGTGAAAAACTTAGTAAAGTAAAAAAGAGTACGTTTAATGTTAAGATTATTTTTTTCATGATGTATAAATTTAGGTTATAGATTTGGGTGAAATTATTGTTTTTATTCGCTTCATAATTAGTGTTTTATGTATGTTAGAGTATCGATAACTTATATATAGTCGTTAAATAAAGAGATAACTTACTCAAACAATCATCTCTTTATAAAATTTAATTCCTAAAAAAAATATTTACCATACTTTTTTGTCTATTCTCTCAAGACAAAAGATGGTTATTTCTAAGTATAGGTTTGGTACTAATTCCTATAGAAAAAAGTAATAAAGAAAATTATACGAATAAGGTTAAGTTGTTTTTTTCATGGTTTATTAATTTGGGGAATTAATATGAGTTATTAATTTATTTTAGATCCGAAAAACAAGTTTTAGGAATAATTTCTTTAAAAATACAAAAAATATTTAAAAGAGTGCAGCTTGTCATACCACTTAATGAAATAGAAATTACTCCGATACGTTGGGGAAATCTTTTTTAAAATTATTTCCCGAAGTCAAAGACACTAAAACAAGCAAATTTTCAATTGAAAAAAAGGGGTGATTTTCAAAAAAATATTCTAAAGCCCAAAGAAACGGTGAGGATTTCTATACTAGAAATAGAAAAAAAGAAGTTGACTTAAAAATATTTATTAGCGTCTCATTCGATTGTTTCGAAATTCTTTCATTTTTTCGGTGATGATCACTTGATATTCTTTTTTGGAAACTTCTTTGCCTTTAGAAGGGGCAACAATCTCGATAACCTCATCAGGATTAAGAACTAGTTTTGAGCAGAGCATTGTGGTATTATCAGCGCTAACTTCTAAAATCAAACCGGGGAGTCCCCAGTATTCAAGAGGCCCGTGACGTACTGGAATTTGAGGTGTATACCAAGCTTCTACAGCTGTCATTTTAACTTCTTTCACCTGTGTAGAGTCAGTTTCTGATTCAGTCGAATTTCTCAGTTTGTCCCAAGAAAATGAGTACCATGTTAACTCGTTCGTAGGAATTAAGGCCGTCGCTTTAAAACAGGAATAGTTACCTATTTGTTTCGTTTCGGATTCTAAACTCCACTCAATCGGTTGTAACGCATCATTAATCAAAAATTTCTTTCCATAAAACTCCTGCTCTTGAAGTTGCGTATTTGTTTTAACATTTTTATACTGTCTGC
>CAJQLD010000016.1 GCA_905479095.1 uncultured Flavobacteriaceae bacterium | reverse complement strand
GGCTGCAAACATACAACCTTTTTTATCTTTAATACCCTTTATTTTTAACGTTTTTCTGTTTATTTTTTTACCCCGCTTTTATACCCTGAATCACAAGACGTTACAAACACAACTTTATAAGAAGAAAGTCTTAACTTTAGATGTTAAGAATTTTTGACGTTAATTATTGGGTAAGCTATTTGACGATTATTCTTTTAACAACACTACGAACCCCATCAGAAACATTTAAAAAATACATACCAGGAGATACATTTGTTAGTGCCACTGTTTTGAAACGCTGTGTTTCATTCGTGAATTCTTTCTTATAAATCGCTCTTCCATGGAGATCATAGACTAAAACGTTTACATCATTACTAAATAATGTAGGTAGTTTAAATCCAAACTGGCCATTGGACGGATTAGGTACTACCACGAAATTGTCTATTGATTGCTCAGTAAGAGCAAGGCTTGCTCCTATTGTAAAATTCATGTCTGAGATGTCATAAAAAATATTATCGGCTGCTTCGACCATAATCCTCGCCGTGGTCGTTTGATGATCGGGAATCGAAATAGCTTGAGTGCCATCATTTGGTGTATTACCTGACAATAGGATTGGATAGGTCATTCCGCCATCTATGGATAATTTAATCTGTACTGTTTGACAATTAATAGTTACATTGTCTGTTTGTCCAACGTCCCAAGTAACTGTTTCTGTAGAAGCTACATTCCAAGTGACAGCCGTATTAGGAGCCGTCATCACAAATGGGTCCGAATCTTCTACAGTAACGTTCATTAAATCGGAACTGGTCTGGCCAGTACCGATTGGAAAGCCACTCCCATTATCTCTTACTATGAATGAAAATTGCATCTGACGCGCTACTGAAGGGGTCACTTCCCAAGTCGGGGTTAGATTATTAGCAACTACGTCACTAATTTGTGGCATCCATCTATTTGGGGATGTAATCGGTAATTTTGCTCTATATAAAGGACCAACAGTCCAGCTTGGTTGTGGAGCTCCAGAATTCGGTCCTATCTCAATATCGTTTTGAGACCAGTTATACGTGAGCGACTCTAACCCATCTGCATCTGTAGCACTACCCCTAAGGATAAAGGGAGTCGATTTCGGAATTGTATAGTCGGAACCTGCATCGGCAACTGGTGCTTGATTTATTAATTCTGTTTCTTGGGCACAGGCGCTACTTGTACCAGACTGCACATTATTTTGCATGTCTCTTATATTCACATAATTAAAATGAGCATCCGTATTATTTTGTACATTCGTTTCACAAACACCAGCATACCCCATAATAGAACTCCCTGAGCCAGGCTCAACTGTAGTGCTTCCATTGCTATCTCGAAAGCAAAAATTCATCGTATGACGCCCGCCGAATTGATGCCCCATTTCATGACTCACATAATCAATATCAAAAGCATCTCCGGTAGGATTTAAACTACCAGTCCAGCCCCTTCCTTTTATTCCATCCGTGCAAACACAGCCAATACAACCCGCATTTCCACCACCAGAAGTATTAAAATTATGACCAATATCGTAGTAATCACTTCCAATGGTCGTATCTATTTCAGTTTGGGTAGCATCATGATACTCATTATCCCAAGGGTCGGTTGCTGCATCCAAATATATGATATCATCATTGTTAGCTACAAATTGGAGTGTGATCGCTAAATCTCTTTCATAGATTTCATTTACTCTATTTATTGTAATGGCCATTTGTGCCTGAACATTGGCTTTTTGTTCTGATTCACTCCCAGAACCTGCAAAAATAGAACTGTATTCGCCCGTTGAGGATAGTGCCAATCGGTAGGTCCTTAATTTTTGATCATTGGTGTCTACTAAATCAAGCTTAGTGTTGGCTCGTTGAGATTCTGAATTGATCTCAGAATCGGTGGAGCATTCAAAGTTTCCATAATTTGCATCTAGAGATCCTTTGTTATAAATAATATAATTTTTGCGATCCGACGTGTATGGATCAATAAAAGAAGTGCCATCGATGCCAGATAATTTCATCGCATGCAACCCAAACTGGGTCACACTAAATCGCATGGTTGCTGTAGGATCGTCAATACCAATGGCTTTATACGTTTTAATTTGTGGGTATTTGGCTGCAAGTGTTGGATGCATAATTGGCGATTCTGTAATACTGAATCGTTGAAACGACCCGTCAGAAATGGGGAATTCTACAACCACCGGAGCATTGAGGGCATTTGAATTTTTCAAAGGAGCCAAATCCAAAACCTCTGAAAACTTAGCCCTGTTTAAATGGAATACCTTAAAAGAGTTTGGCATCGAAGTTCTTTGAAGTATTTCTGCTTCAGAAAATCTCGAGCTCGTTGTTTTTCCCCAATATTGATTTTGTGAAAACAAAGTGGCTCCGCAACATAAAAAGAGCGTTAACAACAGTTTTTTGGTATGGTGAGTTTTCATAAGATTGAATTAATGTTTATTATTTTAGTGTAAATATTAAACAATATTAATTAGTTTTTTAATAAAGACATAAAAAAGATTAAAAAAATTAAATGCTATTGTCAGAGTAAAAAGGACACCCTATATTTGTCTCTTATTATAAAAAGAATATGATTCACATTACGTTACCTGATGGAAGTATAAGGTCTTATGAAGAAAACCTTACAGTATTGGACGTCGCTAAGGATATTAGTGAAGGGTTCGCACGAAATGTTATTTCGGCAAAGTTTAACGAGGTCACCGTTGAAAGCTCTACCCTATTAACGACAGACGGAAGACTTACCTTATTTACATGGAATGATGTTGCAGGAAAAAAAGCATTCTGGCATTCGTCCTCTCACATACTTGCGCAGGCTTTAGAAGAATTATTTCCAGGAGTAAAACTATCTATTGGGCCAGCCATCGAAAATGGGTTTTATTATGATGTCGATTTGGGAGATCAAGTGATCTCCGATAAAGACTTCAAACGTATTGAAGATAAAATGATTGAGATTGCACGTGGCAAACATGAGTTCTCCATAAAATCAGTTTCAAAGGCGGATGCCCTTACAAAGTACAAAAACGAAGAAAACACATATAAGGTTGAGCTGATTGAAAACCTTACAGACGGCGAAATTACGTTTTGTGATCACGCCTCTTTTACGGATTTATGTAGAGGTGGCCACATACCAAACACAGGAATTGTGAAAGCAGTAAAAATTTTGAGTGTCGCTGGGGCTTACTGGCGAGGTGATGAAAACAACACACAATTGACCAGAGTGTATGGGATTTCATTTCCTAAACAAAAAGAACTCACAGAATATTTAGCCCTGTTAGAAGAAGCTAAAAAAAGAGACCATCGAAAGTTAGGGAAACAACTCGAATTGTTCACATTTTCAAAAAAAGTGGGACAAGGATTACCATTATGGTTGCCAAAAGGCGCCGCCTTGCGATCGCGTTTGGAAGACTTTTTAAAGAAAGCACAGCAAAAAGCAGGTTATGAAATGGTAATCACCCCTCATATTGGTCAAAAAGAATTGTATGTCACTTCGGGTCATTATGAAAAATATGGAGCCGATAGTTTTCAAAGCATCAAAACGCCAAAAGATGACGAAGAGTTTTTATTAAAACCGATGAATTGCCCTCACCATTGTGAGATCTATAACGCCAAACCATTTAGTTATAAAGAATTACCAAAACGATACGCCGAATTTGGAACTGTGTATCGATACGAGCAAAGTGGCGAATTACACGGACTGACAAGAGTTCGTGGGTTTACGCAAGATGATGCTCACATATTTTGTATGCCGGACCAATTAGATCAAGAATTTCAAGATGTCATCGATCTTGTGCTTTATGTTTTTAGTGCCTTAGGCTTTGAAAATTTTTCTACCCAGGTTTCCGTTCGGGATCCAGACAATTTAGAAAAGTATATTGGAGATTCTGACGTTTGGGATAAAGCAGAACAAGCAATTATCAATGCTGCAAAAGCGAAAGGCTTGGATTATGTTATAGAAACAGGCGAAGCTGCGTTTTATGGTCCTAAATTAGACTTCATGGTCAAAGATGCGCTTGGGAGACAATGGCAACTTGGAACAATTCAAGTGGATTACAACCTCCCTGAACGGTTTGACTTAACCTATAAAGGTGCTGATAATGAACTCCATAGACCCGTCATGATTCACCGTGCACCTTTTGGAAGTATGGAGCGATTTGTAGCTATATTAATTGAGCATACGGGTGGGAATTTCCCGCTTTGGTTGATGCCAGAACAAGTTATTATCCTCTCAATTAGTGAGAAATATGAAAAATACGCTCGAAAAGTTTTAAATTCGCTAGAAAATAACGAAATTCGCGCCCTGGTTGATAACAGAAGCGAAACAATGGGTAAGAAAATTCGGGATGCGGAAATGCAGAAAGTCCCTTATATGATCATCGTTGGAGAGCAAGAAGAAATCGACGGCACGATAAGTGTTAGAAAGCATGGTGGAGAAGATTTAGGCACGATTAGTGTAGAGTCATTTTCATCACTTATAGACGAAGAGATTAAAAAAACATTAAAAGAATTTTAAGTTTAACTAAAATATAAAGCCATAGCAATACGTAGAAGAAGAGACAGAGGTCCTCTAAGAATTATTAAAGAAGATCAACACAAGATCAACAGAAAAATTACTGCATTAGAGTTAAGACTCGTTGGTGATAATGTTGAAGTCGGTGTTTACAGTTTATCTCAAGCCCTAGCATTTGCTAGAGAGCAAGAGGTTGATTTGGTTGAAATTTCACCGAATGCTGTTCCTCCTGTATGTAAGGTCATGGATTATAAAAAGTTTCTTTACGAACAAAAGAAGCGTGATAAAGTCATCAAATCAAAAGCCACTAAAGTAGTGGTAAAAGAGATTCGTTTTGGACCACAAACCGATGATCATGATTATGCTTTTAAGAGAAAACACGCTGAAAAGTTTTTAAAAGAAGGCGCTAAATTGAAAGCTTTTGTATTTTTCAAAGGACGTTCGATCATTTATCAAGAACAAGGTCAAATTCTATTGTTGCGTTTAGCGCAAGATTTAGAAGACTTAGGAAAGGTAGAGCAAATGCCAAAATTAGAAGGGAAACGTATGATTATGTTCATATCCCCAAAGAAAGTAAAATAAGCGAAGCAACTAAATAAAAGGAGAAAATGCCTAAAATGAAAACCAAGTCTAGTGCCAAGAAACGTTTTAAAGTAACGGGTACTGGAAAAATCAAAAGAAAGCATGCGTTCAAAAGCCACATTCTAACGAAGAAGTCTAAAAAACGTAAGCTTGCTCTTACTCACAGTACATTGGTACACAAGAGTGATGAAGCGAACATTAAACAACAATTACGTTTAAAGTAAACGTTGTTTAGGTTAAAATTATTTTATAAACCATGGAGTCAGGCCTATAAAAGTATTCAATAATATTGAATCGCCTACTACAAAAAACATTAAGAAATGCCAAGATCAGTAAACTCAGTGGCCAAAAGAGCCCGCAGAAAAAAAGTATTAAAACAAGCCAAAGGTTACTTTGGACGTCGTAAAAATGTATGGACTATTGCAAAAAATGCAGTTGATAAAGCCATGCTTTACGCTTACAGAGACCGTAGAAATAAGAAAAGAACATTCCGTGCCTTATGGATCATGCGTATCAACGCAGGGACTAGAGCTCATGGATTGTCGTACTCGCAATTTATTGGGAAACTCAAAACGCATAACATCGAATTGAACCGTAAGGTTTTAGCTGATTTAGCGATGAACAACCCAGATGCTTTTAAAGCTATTGTGGACAAAGTAAAATAAGGCATTCGCCTAATGTATAATATTCGCTTATATTATAAAAGCCCACTCAATTGAGTGGGCTTTTTTTATTAATCTTGAATGGCAAATACACGACGAAGCAAGTCTGTCGATCGCGAAGATACCTTTGTACGAATTTCAGTTTCCTCCACAGCAATCATTTTATAAACGCCTTTTAATGCTTCTGTAGTTACATAATCTGTAAGATCTGTGTTGACTGATTTTGTGAATGGAAGACTGTTATATTTTTGAATTAAATTGCTCCAAATTTTATCAGCGCCCACTTTAGAAAAGGAGTTTTTAATGACGGGCTGGAATTTCTGATATAGGGAAGCTTGCGTTTTAGACGTTAAATATTCGGTTGCAGCGGAATCATTTCCTAATAAAATTGTTTTCGCATCCTCAAATTTAATCTCTTTTACCGCTGAAATAAAAACAGGGGTCGCTTCTTTGACGGCATCTTCTGCTGCGCGGTTCAAAACTTTTAAACCATCATCGGCTAAACGACTTAGACCAATATCTCGAAGAGCTTTATCAACTTTCCTTAACTCTTCAGGAAGGATAATTTTTACCAATTCATTTTTAAAAAATCCGTCGGTTTGAGTAAGCTTAGTCACTTGCTTATCAATCCCAAAACTAAGTGCTTCACGAAGTCCTGACGCGATATCTGGGGTGTAGGATTCCACTTGAGGAAGACTATTAACTACTTGTTGTAGTTCTGCACAAGACGTTAGTTGAAAGGCTAAAAAGAGCATTGATAATTTACGTAACATAGGTTTTTTATTTAGGGTTATTAAGGACATCGATTTAATTGTGTGTGTTAATACTCATATAAAATCAAGTTTCAATATATGGCATTAATTTAAAACGATACTCAGTTACCTCAATAAATTCAAAAAAAAATTCCATAGGATTCTTTACCATTAAACTGAAATTATTTAAAAGCAAAAACTCTTATGGAATCTAACCTAAATTATTCGTAATATTTTGAAACAGCAAGAACACCAAAATTACCAATAGCAGTTTTATTGTTAGAGGTATTTACAATATTTCCTTTAAGATTGACTGGCGGCGTTGCAAATAAACCTCCAGAACCGGCATCATCATCAGCACTATTTACATCGAGTTGGATTAAAAGTTTTTGATAAAATTTGAATGTATTATAACTCACGCTTGAAAGTTCAATGCTATAGGACCCATCATAATCAAACACATCTATTATTTCAATAAAGGAGTCTTCATTTCCATTAAAAAGAGCATCACTGGTAACAGAAAACGTATCGAAAATAGTTCCAAATTCATCATAAAAAGCAACTTCGCTTAAGTAAAAATTCGATTCTGATTCTGGGTCTGAAATCCCTAACTTTAAGGTGTAATCGATAAAACTATGGCTTTCAATAGGAACAATTGGATTCAGTTTTTCTTCGGTCGACTTGTAAACAGAGCCATCTTTTAAAGTCACTTCAATCCAATAATAATTACCAAGTACAGGAGTGATTTGTTCTTTACTTTCGTAATATCCTTCTTCAATGGTAAAATCGTCGAGTACTACAGAAGTATCTCCATCTGGAGATTTTGTGAATAATGAGATTTCGGCATCATTTACAGGATTATTTTTATAAGCGTCAACCGGCACCGTTTGGGCGACAAAAATCCCAAAACCATGTGTTCCACTCCTTAGGTTTCCGTAAATAATAATTTGAGGTTCATAATCAGTTTTCAGGGTTGTTTCTTCTGTACATGTAAAAAATACGAGTGAACAACATAGAGCAATACATATGTTTTTTAAGTGATTCATAATAATTAAAATTTAAAATTATAAGCAATGAAAGGGATTTGAGAGCCAATAACAGAAAATTTATAGGCTTTGAACTGATCTTTATTTAGAGTTGAATAGGTTGAAAAGGCGTTTTTACGACCATACACATTATAAACTCCAAAGGACCAACTTCCTTGCCATTTTTTATTTGGCTTATGGGAAGCATAATTGAATGATAAATCTAATCGATGTGTATCCGGGTTTCTGTATTTATTTCGATCGGAATACGTCAAGTAAGAGGTCCCATCAATATAAAATTTACCTGTTGGGTAAGTTGTCGGTCTTCCTGTTTGATAGGTGAAAAATAGTCCAAGATCCCATTTTTTATTCAACTTATAGTTTGATGTTAAATTGAGAATATGAGGTCTATCGAAGTTTGATGGATAATAGTCCCCATTACTAATATTTTCTGATTGAAAAGAGCTGGTTGTTTTTCTTCGGGTGGCAGAATATGTGTAATTAAAATGCCCTGTCAATTTCCCGGTAGTTTTATAAGCTCCAAATTCGATTCCGTAAGAGTCGCCTTTGGCTGGTAGCAGCTGAGTTTCTAAATTTTCATTTAAAAATAAATCTGCACCGTCTTTATATTCGACTATATTTTCAAAGGTTTTGAAATAGCCTTCAACTGAGAAATTATATTTTCTGTTTTCTGTATCGTAAGCATAGCCTAAGGATAATTGATTGACAATTAACGGTTTTAAGTGCGTCCCTGCGGGCTTCCAAATATCAAAAGGAAGTGCAGCAAATGTATTGGAGATTAAATGAATATATTGATACATTCGATTAAAACCTAACTTAACGCCTTTACGGTCATTGATGGAATAACTAAGGGCCAATCGGGGTTCGAAACCTGAATAGGACTTTGTGGCATCCCCTGAACCATAAGACGTCGTTTCAGTAATTGTAGCGATTGATTTAGGATAATTTGGGTCATACGTTGAAACATTCTGTGGTCCAATATTTGAAAACAAGGAATATCTTAGTCCGGCATTCATAGAAAATTGATTCCATTTTTTTTCGTACTCAACATAAGGTGCGATCTCTAAACCTTTTTCGACTTCCAAGGCAATGCTATTCACTCCTTTTTCACCGCTTTCTACTTTAGCAGGGCTAAACTTGTATAAAGTACTGTTAAGTCCAAATCGTATTTTGGTATCAGAATTTTTATAAAACGTGAAATCAGGTTTAAAAATAAAATTCTCGATGCTGGATTTCCATAAAAAAGAGCCTGAAGATCCTACAGGGCCACCTCCAGAATCATTTTCAGACGATAGACTATAGTTGTATCGACTATAAATTCCAGAGACGTTCATAAATAGTTTGGGTGAAAATATGTGATTCCATCTGACAGTCGTGGTCGTGTTTTTCCATTGAAAGTCAATTTGTTCGTCCTGCTCTTTGGTGCCATCACTTTTTTCCTCCCCATCATATTTTAGTTTCATTACATCCGCTCCAAAATATCCCGAAACAAATAGTTTATTGTTATCATTCAAGGTCCAACTTAGCTTTGTATTAAAATCATAGAAGAATATTTTATTATTTTTAACCTCTTCATCACTAGACAAAGGGAAAAACAGATCAAAATAAGAACGACGCCCTGAAACTAAAAAACTAAGTTTATCTTTTTTAATAGGACCTTCTAAAGTAAGTCTCGAAAACAATACGCCAATACCACCTTCTCCTTTGAATTGTTTGTCACTTCCTTCTCGCTGTCTAATGTCTAAAACGGAGGAGGCTCTACCGCCAAATCGTGCTGGAATTCCGCCTTTATAGAGGGTTAATTTTTTGATTGCGTCTGCATTGAAAATGGAGAAAAAGCCCCACGCATGGGAGGAATTATAGATAGGAGCCTCATCTAATAAAATCAAATTTTGATCGATATTTCCACCACGGACGTTAAAACCTGATGCGCCCTCACCAATAGTGCTCACACCCGCTTGGGTCAAAACGACTCTCGTGATATCTGGTTCGCCTAAAAGTGCGGGTAACTTTTTGATTTCCTTAGCTTTCAATGTTGAAACACCCGTTAATACCGATTTAACTTGGCTTTTGGAATTTGATTCGACAATGATCTCAACCGCATCAAGTTGATTGGTATCTACAGAAAGTGAAATATCAATTTTTTTATTTTCTGATAAATTAACTTCTATTTCTTGTGTCACATATCCCAAGTAACTGACTTGAAACGTATAGGTGTTTTGAGGAAGGGTAATCGAGTAGAAACCATATTCATTCGTAGAGACACCTTTCCTTTGACCTTTCACAATCAAGTTCGCACCTAGTAAAGTTTCACCAGATGCAGTATCTTTAATGGTTCCACTTACTGTGAAGTGCTGTTGAGTGGTTTGAAAATCAATACGCTTCATTTTTGATTCTACTGTAAATCCATTAATGGAGGATCCCAAAGTTGGGAAAATCATACAAATAAAGAAAAATAGCGCGTACGGAAAGGAATTAAATTTAATCATGATTTGGGGTTTCATTTAAATTAATACTTCTAAAACGCAAAAATATGAACTTATTGCATAGAGAAGTAGAAAAATTCTAAAACTTAACCTTTACATAATACAATAGGTCAATTGTTGTTGTTTTTTAAGAAAGGAATGTAAATCCTAAGTCTTTTTCTTTTTCTTTCGAGCTGCAGGAAATAAAATGTTATTTAGAATAAGTCGGTATCCAGGAGACGTTGGATGGAGATCTAACTCCGTTTTAGGATCCCCGACTCTATGGGTATAATCTTCCGGATCATGTCCACCATAAAACGTAAAAAACCCTTGGCCTTTAATCCCATGAATATAACGCGCTTCGCCATTGGATTTATTCTCACCCAACACCAACACATTTGACTTGACTTGGTCTCTTTTGTAGGCTGTTGTTTGCCCCATAAAACCTTTGACAAGTGCTGTATGATTTTGGTTCAACATTGTAGGAATTGGATCCCATTTGGCAGAAAAGTCCATCAGTGAAAAATAATCTAACTCTTTAGAAATCTTACGTTCTTGGGTCATATCGATGCTAGAAAACTCATATACATTTGGATTCCGTTCCAAAATAAAATCTTTAAATGCAAACGTTTTAGAATAATCTAACTGAGCTTGGTAATTTGGGGAACTTCCATCGCCATCAAACATAGGCTCGCAAATATCGAGCGATTGGGCTGCCAAAGCAATATCAAAACTATCGGTTGCACTACACATTGCAAACATAAACCCACCGCCTATGACGTATTCTCTTATTTTTTGAGCAACTGCTAATTTTTGTTCTGACACCTTATCATATCCTAAACTCTTAGCAAGAATTTCTGATTTTTTTTGTTGCTCTATATACCAAGCTGCATTTCTATAGGCGCGGTAAAATTTCCCATATTGACCTGTAAAATCTTCGTGATGAAGGTGTAACCAATCATAAAGTAACAAAGCATCGCTTAATACTTCGGTATCATAAATGGTTTCATAAGGAATTTCGGCATAGGTCAAAACCATGGTCACAGCATCGTCCCAAGGTTGTTTTCCACTAGGAGAGTATACGGCAATTTTAGGGGCTTTTTCGAGGATGACGGCGTCCATGTTTTTACTTGGACTGCTAATTTCTAAAAGAATAGCTTCCGCTTCGGCATCACTAATTAGTTCGTATGACACGCCTCTAATTCTACATTCTTTTTCAATGGCTTCGATATATGGCATTAAAAAAGAACCGCCTCTGTAGTTTAGGAGCCATTTAACATTTTGCTGTTTATCTAGAGTCCAATAGGTGATCCCATACGCTTTGAGATGATTTTTTTGACTCTCTGCATCCATGGGAATGAGAATGTAGGAGGCATGAATTTGAAAGGAAATCACTAAAAAAAGGGGCAGTAGATACGTTTTCATGCCTTAAATATACTCAAAAAAATTAGCTAAATAAACTTAGTAGGGCGTGTCATCATCCGAATCTCCAAATGCCTGACTGGGATCGATTCTAAAATCTTCTTGTTTAAAGGTATCATCATTCGCCGCGGCATTCATTTTGGAATGAAATTCGGTATCAAATGGGGAATCAAAATCATCAAGATTATCAAATTTACCTAAGTGACCAATAAATTTTAAACGGATATTTTCGAGCCCACCATTACGGTGTTTGGCAATAATAAATTCGGCCTGACCCTCAGAAGGAGTGTGTTGTTCGTCATCCCATTCATCAATTTTATAATATTCTGGACGGTAGATAAACGATACAATATCGGCATCTTGTTCAATGGCACCCGATTCTCTCAAATCCGATAACAAAGGACGTTTACTTCCGCCTCTAGTTTCCACGGCTCTCGATAATTGAGACAGTGCAATAACGGGAATACTTAATTCTTTGGCTAAGGCTTTAAGGTTTCGGGAAATCATAGAAATTTCTTGTTCACGGTTTCCACTTTTCTGAGTTCCCCCAGCGGTCATTAATTGTAAGTAATCCACCACAATGAGTCTGATGCCATTTTGAGATGCTAAACGTCTGGCTTTGGCGCGTAAATCAAAAATGGATAACGATGGGGTATCATCAATGTATAAGGGTGCTTTTTCGAGGGCTTTCACTTTGACATTCAACTGTTCCCATTCGTGTTTTTCGAGGCGTCCTGTTCTTAATTTTTCGGAATTCAACCCTGTTTCTGAGGAAATTAGACGTGTAATTAATTGAACGGACGACATTTCTAATGAAAAGAATGCGACCGGAATATTTTGAGTCACCGCAATATTTCGAGCCATCGAAAGCGTTAATGCTGTTTTACCCATCCCTGGACGCGCAGCAATAATAATCAAATCACTTTCTTGCCACCCAGAAGTCAGTTTATCTAATTTATCAAATCCTGAAGGCACTCCAGAAAGTCCTTCTTTATTGGAGATTTCTTCAATTTTTTTCTTGGCTTGAAAAACTAAATCTTGCGCGGTTTCTGTCGATTTTTTTATATTTCCTTGAGTGACTTCATAGAGTCTTGATTCTGCCTTATCGAGTAAATCAAATACATCTTTGGTTTCATCAAAAGCATCTTCAATAATTTCGTTAGAGATTTTGATTAAACTTCGTTGAATAAATTTTTGTAAAATGATCCGTGCATGAAATTCAATATGCGCCGATGAGGATACTTTTTGGGTCAATGAAATGAGGTAAAAATCGCCTCCAACTAGGTCGAGTTTTGAGTTTTTCCGTAATTGAGTTGAAACTGTTAATAAATCGACAGGTTCACTATTTTCAAATAATTGTAGAATCGCTTCAAAGATGTGTTGATGGGCATCTTTATAAAATGCATCCATGCTAAGAATATCGATAACCTCATCGACTCCTTTTTTATCAATCATCATCGCTCCAAGTACAACCTCTTCTAAATCAGTAGCTTGTGGTGGGATTTTTCCTTTCTCCAAGCTGATAAGCGTGCTCTTATCGTTTTTATATACTTTAACTGGTTCTGGTTGTTTCATGGTTACGAAAGTACTTAAATTATTAGCAAAAGGGATTTTGCGTTGTTAACTGTTAATCAACAATCTAACTGTTTATAAGTCCAAATTATTGTTAATAAGCATTAAAAAAGTCAAGTGAAACACCTGACTTTTATTTTTATCGGAAGAGACCTAAAGTTTAATCTTTATAGACCCCCATTTGTGAGTACTTATCCATGCGTTGAGCAACCAATTCTTTTGGTGATAAGTTTTTAAATTCGTTGTATGATTTTACAATCGTATTGGAAACGGTTTTAAACGTTTGATCGCGATCTTTATGAGCACCTCCTAAAGGTTCTTTCACAATTTCGTCCACCAATTTCATTCGCTTCATATCTTTAGCCGTTAGCTTTAAAGCTTCCGCAGCCTGTTCTTTGTATTCCCAACTTCGCCATAAAATAGAGGAACAGGATTCGGGTGAAATTACAGAATACCAAGTATTTTCTAGCATCAAAACTTTATCGCCAACGCCAATCCCAAGTGCACCTCCAGAAGCACCTTCACCAATAATGATGGTAATGATTGGAACTTTTAGACGTGTCATTTCAAGAATATTACGAGCGATGGCTTCCCCTTGCCCACGTTCTTCCGCTTCTAAACCAGGATAAGCGCCAGGTGTATCGATCAATGATACCACAGGAATTCCAAATTTTTCGGCAGATTTCATAAGACGTAATGCTTTTCTATAGCCTTCTGGATTCGCCATCCCAAAGTTTCGATATTGACGCGTTTTGGTGTTATATCCTTTCTGTTGACCAATAAACATAAAACTTTGGTCTCCAATTTTCCCTAATCCACCAATCATTGCTTTATCGTCCTTAAAGTTACGATCGCCATGAAGTTCCAAAAAAGTATCGCCACAAATAGCGGTGATATAATCTAAGGTATACGGTCTGTTTGGATGTCTGGACAACTGGACGCGTTGCCAAGGTGTTAAGTTTTTATAAATCTCCTTTTTGGCAAGGTCTAATTTCTTTTGAATCTGAACACATGTTTCAGAAACATCGACATCACTTTCCTCTCCAATAATTTGACATTTTTGTAATTGATCTTCTAGTTCCTTAATAGGCAACTCAAATTCTAGATATTCCATAGAAATTCAAGATTAGTGTTTTGGTTAGTCTACAAATATATAAACTTTAATAGTTATATACTGAAGATCTGTCGTTAGTTTCTTGTTTTTTTATACACGGCATTGAGAAGTACGGTGCAAATTATAAGCAAAGCACCTACATAAAACATAGGGGTCATGGTTTCTGTTTCAGGGAACAGGACTAATGCCAAAACAATTCCATAGATAGGTTCTAAATTGTAGGTTAACACGACCGAAAAAGGGGTAATGTGTTTCATAACATGAATCGACGCTATAAAGGCATAGGCAGTACAGATCGATGCCAAAATAAATAGGCAAATCCAATCAGTGCTATTTAACTTAAAGAAATCCTCACTGAAACCTTGATCTGAAAACAAGAGGTATAGAGATATAAAAGCAACGCCTCCTATAAACTCGTAAAATGAAATAACGGTCGCACTGTGCTGCTCTACAAATTTTCCATTAAGAACGGCAAAAAGGGTCGAAAAGAGTGCTGAAGAAATTCCCAAAAGAATCCCTGTAAGATATCGTAGTTCAGTTTGAGTGATTAAAACAACCCCAAAAATAACAACAAGTCCAAAGAAAATTTCATAGCTGATTATTTTACGTCGAAAAAATAATGGTTCTATAAAGGCGGCAAAAAAGGCACCAGTCGAAAACATCGCCAACGTAATAGAGATGTTAGACGCTTTTATCGCTGCAAAAAAAGTAATCCAATGAAGCGCGATAATAATGCCGGCAACAAAAAATTTAAGAATGGTTTTGAAAGGAATTTTGAGATCAACTCTTTTAATTTTGATATACCCAAACATCATCACTGCAGCGATAGCCATTCGGAACCAAACTAATGCGATAGCATCTATGGAGATCAACTCTCCTAAAATAGCCGTAAATCCAGCGATGAACACCAAAAAATGAAGGTGTAGTTGATTTTTGAATTTAACGCTTGGCATTGTACAATAGGTAAATTGCTAAACCTCCAAAAACGATGTTTGGAAACCAAACGGCCAAAAGTGGTGAAAAATCAGATTGTGCGGCCATCACTCCAAAAACCTTATCAAAAAAGACATAGATCATGACGATTACAATTCCAAAAGCCAAATTAACACCCATCCCTCCTCTTCGTTTAATCGATGACACTGCGACGGCAATTATAGTGAGTATGAATACTGATACTGGCAAACTCCATTTTTTATACAAAACTACTTTATAACGGTTGATGTTAGACGACCCCCGAACTTCTTCACGTGCAATAAATCGAGTTAACTCATTATATGTCAATGTTTCTGCTACATAATTTGGCGGTGTTAAATCTTCCAGATCAAAATTGAAAATCGTGTCTTTTGATCTCTCAAAACTAATCTCGTCATCTTCAGCTCCAATAACTCGATAATTATAATTTGTCAGCAAATACGAACTGTCTTTTTCAACGTATCTAATAGAGGAAGCATGAATTTTGTATTCTAATACATTCCCGTTAAAATGCTCTAGGGTGAAGTTATTGCCTCGTTTTGTTGAAATATCAAAGTTACTAACATAGATATACTCATCGTCATTAATTTGACGGTAGATTTTTTGAGTATCAACGACCTTTCTATTACTAAGATATTTATAGGTGAACTCATTAAATCCTTTGCTCGCTAAAGGCGTCCAATACATTCCAAGCATTAATGCAAAAGCAGCCACAATAGATGCACCGATCATATAGGGTCTTAAAAACCTTGAAAATGACACTCCCGAACTTAGGAAAGCGACGACTTCGGTGTTATTGGCTAGCTTGGAGGTGAACCAAATGACCGATAAGAATAAAAATAAAGGAAATAAAAGGGTCGCAAAGTATATGGTAAAATCAAAATAATAAGAAGCAACATCTGCAAATGGCACTTGATGTTCTAAAATACTGTCAATTTTTTCGGCAAGATTTACCGTTATTCCAATGGGAATAAACAGAAGCAACAACATGAAAAATGTAAACAAATACCGCTTTAATATGTACCAATCTAAAATTTTCATTTGTTATAAACGATTATCCATTTGTTTGACCATCATAGCTTTCCACGTTCCAAAATCACCTGCTAAAATATGTTTTCTAGCTTCACGGGTTAACCATAAATAAAACCCTAAGTTATGAATTGTTGCGATTTGTTTTCCTAATAATTCGTTAACACTGAACAAATGTTTTAGATATGCTTTTGAATACTCGGTATCCACAAAAGTGATTCCCATTTCATCGATAGGAGAAAAATCGTCTCTCCATTTTTGATTTTTAATATTTATCGACCCGTACGCGGTAAACAACATTCCATTTCTGGCATTTCGAGTTGGCATGACACAATCAAACATATCGATTCCGAGTGCAATGTTTTCGAGAATATTAATAGGCGTTCCAACCCCCATCAAATAACGAGGTTTATCTTCAGGAAGGATTTCACAAACAACATCGGTCATGGCGTACATTTCTTCGGCAGGTTCTCCTACCGAAAGGCCGCCAATGGCATTTCCAACTGCGCCTGCATTGGCGATGTATTCAGCGGATTGTTTTCTTAAGTCTGTATAAGTACTTCCCTGAACAATTGGAAAAAAGGCTTGACTATGATCGTATTTTAATGGTGTTTTATCTAGGTGATTGATACAGCGGTCTAACCAACGATGGGTCATATGCATTGACCGTTTCGCATAATTATAATCACATGGGTAAGGCGTACATTCGTCAAAAGCCATGATGATATCAGCGCCAATACTTCGTTGAATTTCCATAACATTTTCGGGTGTAAATGTATGCATACTCCCATCTATATGGCTTTTAAATTTAACCCCTTCTTCTTTAATTTTGCGGTTGGCAGAAAGTGAATATACTTGATAGCCTCCAGAATCTGTCAGAATATTTCGATCCCAGTTCATGAATTTATGAAGTCCGCCCGCTTTTTCTAATATATCGATTTGTGGTCGAAGAAATAAATGATAGGTGTTTGCTAAAATCACATCAGGGTTGATATCATTTTTAAGTTCGCGTTGATGCACGCCTTTTACAGTCCCCACAGTGCCTACGGGCATAAAAATAGGGGTTTCAATCACACCATGATCTGTGGTTAAGGTGGCAGCTCTCGCTCTCGTCGCTGGGTCTTTTTTTAGTAAATCAAATTTCAAACTCTTAAAATTACATGGTTAATGGAAACACTATTTTAATGTGTAAAAGTAACTTTAATACCCTAAGCACAAAACTTCTGAACGCTATTCTTTACTTGATCGCGACTTGTAGTTGATTAAATAATCGCCTTTAGGAGCACCTTCATCAAACGAACTACCTTTTAATAACAATCGTGTTTGTTCGCGTGCTTCTTGATTGGTCCACCCTTCATATTCAATTCGGTAAAGTGCCGAAAACATTTGTGCACGGCCAACGCCATGGTAACAATGAATTAAAACCGGGTAATTGGAGGAGTCGTCCATAATTTCTAGGAATTTATCGACGGTTTCTTGAGTGGGAACTTGATCGGTCCCAAGATTAAAATAAGTAACGCCTTCTAACTTCTCAACCGCTTCTTTTTCATCTGTCAATTCCTGTGGGATTTCGGGGTTATTTACTTTATCGAGCGTATGTGGAAATCGTAAATCAATAACACTTTTTAGTTGATGATCTTCTACATAATCAGCGATTTTTTCAGGTGGGATTACGCCTGATTTATACACCTTATTTTCTGAAATTTCTTTAAAATTATAATTAAGATTTACATCATAAACGTATTTAGAAGCGCCTATAAGTATCACACTCAAAAGAAGAAGTCCTATTTTTTTTTTCATCAAAATTAAAATTTAATTATAAGTTCCTGTCAATAATTCTATCAAAATAATCTTTTAAAAATGCTTTACAAGCCAACTCGACCTCGTCCATTTCTTCTGTACGATTTGAAATTAAATTACGTTCCAATCCTAAATCATTTATATCATAAAAACCAATAGCTCGTACGCCATCAAAGATACAAATTATATTCCCTTTGCTATATTGATAATTTTGGCCATTATGGTTCATAACATAGGGTTGCATTTTATCTACACTCGAATCAACCAAACTACGTCCCCAACTTCTAAATGGTTTCTGATAACCGACCATATCCAAAATGGTTGGATAGATATCTATTTGTTGGGCTAGTTCATTATTTACGCCTATAAATTCCTCATTAGGACTATATATCATGATAGGAACGGCATACCGATTAATCATCTTATAGTATTCTTTGTAATTCACTTGATTTGTATGATCGGCTGTAATAATAAAAATGGTATTCTGAAACCAAGCTTCTTTTTTAGAGGCTTCAAAAAACTGTTTAAAAGCAAAATCGGTATACCCTACACATTGATGCATTTGCACATCCCCTTTGGGAAATTGACCTTCAAATTCATCGGGAATAATATAAGGCTCATGAGACGTTACCGTAAAAATGGTCGCAAAAAATGGGTCGGTTTTAGCGTCTAAAACATCTTTGGTAAACTGAAAAAATGGAGCATCCCAAATCCCCCAAAACCCATCAAACAAGGCGTCGTTATTAAATTCTGTTTTTCCATAATAATGATCAAATCCTAAAATATTTGAAAACCCTAAAAACCCCATAGAACCATTAGGTGCGCCATGAAAAAAGGAGGTGTCGTAGCCTTCTGAATTTAATACCGATACCACCGATTCTACATTTTGATTTGTGTAGGGCGAAGACGTAAAAGCATCTTTAAAGGAGGGGATTCCTGCCAAGACAGACGACATGCCGTGTATCGATTTTCTTCCATTGGCAAATGCATTGTTGAACACCAAGCTTCTAGAAGCTAATGAATCTAAAAAAGGCGTATAACTCACATAATCAGGTATTTGAGTCGGTTCATTAAAAGCCCCCATATATTCTCGACTAAAACTTTCCGTAATAAATACAACAATGTTTGGCTTTGTCTTTACATCTTTAGTGTATTGCTTAATGGGTTGTATCAAACGATCAATTTCTGATTGCGGAATTTCGTAGGTTACTTTTTTAAAGGTTTTTTTATTGAAGGTTCTAATAATTGCAAAAGGCGTGTTTAATACAAAATCTGCTTGTTGAATTTTAGTAACATGTCGATTCGCATCCACTAAATTAATAGGGCGTGTACTCTTTTTAAAATCACTTCGAATACCGCCAATCATAAGCGTTGCCATAATCAAAAATGAAACCACTGAGGTCGTCAAATATGAGATAAGTCCCTTTGGATAGGGTTTAGATTTTACGGAGATTTTTTTATAGAGGTAAATCCATACGATTGTAACCAGAAAAAACAAGAGAAAAACATGCCAATAACTCACGGCAAAGCGAAGTAACATTTGTACTTTGTTTTGTTCGTTTTCAATCACTGCCCATTCGGAAACGGTGGTTCTATTGTAATTGTATTTATAATAAATTAAATCCACAAAATTAAAAGCCATTCCAATCAAATTGGTCAAGAAATAGATGAAAAACAAGACTTTTTGGTAGGTTTTATGCGTATTTATCCGAAATGGAAGCATGGAAAGGACTACAAATAAACTGTTTAAGTAAAATATAGCCGTCGTATCAAAGGCTAGTCCATGATAACTCAATCTTAGATACTCGCCGAGCGAATCAATTTCTAAAAGAGAAAAATTATAAATAAAAAATAAAAAACGACTTACCGCATAAAACAAATAGACAAGTAAAAGTCTATATATCATCACTTTATATTCGTGTAATCTCAAAAATTGTAGCATCAAAAATAGTTCAAAAATCAGTGTAAAAATAGAAAAGAAATTACACATATATACACAAGCAGCATCTTTTTATAAATTGTTAGTTAATTTATGAAATTTACAAGATTAAATATTTTGTCTATTTAAAATTAGAATTATCTTTGAAAATCGATTTTTTAACATCTAAAACCTAGCCAATGTCGAATGAAAATTTAAAAGATTTAACAACCCAAGTTCGTAGAGATATTTTACGAATGGTTCACAAAGTAAATTCTGGTCATCCAGGAGGTTCATTGGGCTGTGCAGAATTTCTAGTTGCACTCTATACCAATATCATGGATCGCAAAGAAGGATTTGACATGGATGGCATCAATGAGGATTTATTTTTCCTATCAAATGGACATATTTCACCTGTTTTTTACAGTGTATTGGCGCATTCAGGTTACTTCCCTATCGAGGAATTAAATACGTTTAGATTGTTAAACTCGAGGTTACAAGGACATCCTACAACGCATGAGGGACTTCCTGGTGTACGGATTGCTTCTGGGTCCTTAGGACAAGGGCTTTCGGTTGCTTTAGGAGCTGCTCAAACAAAAAAACTGAATAACGATTCGAGTCTTATCTATACGCTACACGGAGATGGTGAGTTGCAAGAAGGACAAAATTGGGAAGCGATTATGTATGCTTCTGCAAAAAATATTGATAATTTAATAGCAACCATCGATTTAAACGGTAAACAAATTGATGGCGCTACAGACGATGTGCTTCCAATGGGAAGTATTAAAGGAAAGTTTGAAGCTTTTGACTGGACGGTTATTGAAATTGAAAACGGTAATGATATTGAGGCTATATTAGAAGGAATGGCAACAGCCAAAGCTGCCACTGGAAAAGGAAAGCCGGTGTGTGTCCTCCTTAAAACGATGATGGGTAATGGAGTTGATTTTATGATGCATACCCATGCATGGCATGGAAAAGCGCCTAACGATGAACAATTGGCAGACGCTTTAAATCAAAATCCAGAAACTTTAGGAGACTATTAAATTCAAAACCAAAAAAAAATGAAAACTTACACATATACAGAGAAAAAAGATACGAGAAGTGGTTTTGGAGCAGGTCTTGCAGAACTCGGAAGAACCAACCCAAACGTCGTGGCACTTTGTGCAGATTTGATTGGGTCCTTAAAAATGAATCAATTTATTGATGAAAACCCAGAGCGCTTCTTTCAGATTGGAATTGCAGAAGCCAATATGATGGGCATAGCGGCAGGATTAACTATTGGAGGTAAAATACCTTTCACGGGGACTTTTGCTAATTTTTCTACAGGACGTGTTTATGATCAAATCAGACAGTCTATTGCGTACTCTGATAAAAATGTAAAAATCTGTGCATCGCATGCCGGATTAACTTTAGGAGAGGATGGGGCAACGCACCAAATCCTAGAAGACATTGGTCTTATGAAAATGCTTCCTGGCATGGTGGTTATTAATACGTGTGATTACAACCAAACCAAAGCAGCAACTATTGCGATCGCCGATTATGAAGGGCCTGTGTACCTAAGATTTGGACGACCAGCAGTGCCTGTATTCACGCCTTCAGATCAAGTATTTGAAATCGGGAAAGCCGTACAACTTCAAGAAGGTTCTGATGTCACAATTGTAGCAACAGGGCATCTTGTTTGGGAAGCACTTGAAGCGGCTAAAGTATTGCACGAACAAGGAATTTCTGCAGAAGTGATCAACATCCACACCATTAAACCTTTAGACGATAAAGCTATAATAGACTCTGTTGCTAAAACAGGCTGTATTGTGACTGCCGAAGAGCACAACTTCTTAGGAGGTTTAGGCGAAAGCGTTGCAAGAGTTTTAGCACTTCACCATCCAACTCCACAAGAATTTGTGGCGACAAATGATACGTTTGGTGAATCGGGGACGCCTGCGCAACTGATGGAAAAATACGGCTTAAACAGTGGCAGCATTGTTGAGAAAGCCCTTAAAGTTATAAAGAGAAAGTAATACGCTCTACAAACTATTTTAACTAAAAAAGAGTCGCAATTGCGACTCTTTTTTTATGTGTATCTGTTAGTGTTAATTGACCATTTGAGTCTTAGACTCAGTCGCATCTAAATAATTAGGGATTCCATTGCCATTGGTGTCAACCAAGGTAATAAGGTTCGCGTAGTAGGTACCGTCATTTTTCTCCTTAATGGCTGTGAAAAACTGATTATCGTTCAATGAAACCTCCTTAATTTCATTTTTAAGAACTGCTAAAGATGCATTAGTGTATTTAGTAACTTCAACTTCATTAGCCGTATTTGTGCCGTCACCATCATCGTCAGTATCTGCGAAATCGGGCGTTAAATCACCATCAGTATCATCATTAAATAAATCAAAATCGCCGTTAATATCTTCAAGGTAAGAAGAAACATAATCCCCGTCGTGATCATTCACTTCAGTTTGTATAAGTTCGAACTTGAAAATCAAATTCGAATAAGATGGGATCGATGGTTTGGGATCGGCATAATATCCTAATCCCGAGGGTAAGAACATCGCCCCCATTCCATAACCAGAAAAACCGACGGTTCCATCTGAGTTTGACTCAAAAGAACTCGCTGCATTAAACTCGGGCATCACTCGATTCCAACCTGCCACAACGTATACTAAATCAAAGTTCACAGGGCTAGAAGAGCTATCAAACGTTGTTCCATCTTGTAAAGACCCCGAATAATTGACACGAACTTTATCAGAAAACACAGGAGACGATGCGCCACTTCCTTGATTAATTTTTAAAATATAATACTCATAGTTTACATCCTTGTAAGTGGTTGTTTTAGTTTCAACCACAGAACTTAATAAAGTGGCATCAGAGGGTACTGTTTCTCCTTCCGAAAGGGTTGAAAAAACCAAATCGTCAACCGTAGGATTTTCTAAAGCATTTATTTCAGTAGAGTTGTAATAATGAGTGTTTAAATAGTTGAGTAATGTATCACGATCTATAACTTGTTGTTCCGTACGATCGTTTTCTACTACTGCAGGGGCATCACCTCCATTATCATCATCGTCACAAGACATGACCGCCACAATCATTAAAGAAATAAAAAGAATGTTATAATTAAATTTCATAAAACTATATTTGATGGCGCAAGATACAATTTTATACTATTTTTGTGTGGAACATTAACGTTGTTTTAAACATTTTATGAGAATCGATAAATATTTATGGTGTGTCCGATATTTCAAGACCCGTAATATCGCAACTACTGCTTGTAAAAAAGGACATGTAAAGGTCAATGATGCCGCTGTAAAACCCAGTAGAGAGGTCTATCCAACGGACCAACTAATCGTCCGTATTAATCAAGTTAATTATCAATTAACGGTTCAGGACATTCCGCCCAGTCGTGTTGGGGCTAAACTGGTTGATATTTACCGTACTGATACCACTCCAAAATCGGAGTTTGAAGCACAAGAGTTATTAAAATATTCTAAAGATTATTACCGCCAAAAAGGAGAAGGACGCCCCACCAAAAAAGACCGTCGCGAAATTGATGGCTATCTTGAAAGCGATGAAAAAGAGGATTAATCCCAAAAGAATAAAAACAGTTTTTTTATCTTTGAACAAATGAACACTATGGCTTTAACTGAAAATTGTATTTTAAACCACGACGAAATAAATCATAAAGTAAAACGAATTGCTTATCAGATTTACGAGTCAAATGTGGAAGAACAAGAAATTATTATTGCTGGAATAGCGTCTAATGGTTATTTGTTTGCTGAAAAACTCTGCGCCTCTTTGCAGGAGATTTGCGATATCAAACCAATACTTTGTAAAGTTAAAATTGATAAGAAAAATCCAACAAACGCCATAACAACGTCTCTAACTAAAGAAGAATACACCCATAAATCATTAATTTTAGTGGATGATGTTCTAAATTCAGGAACCACTTTAATTTATGGCGTGAAACATTTTTTAGATGTGCCATTAAAGCAATTTAAAACGGCCGTTTTGGTAAATCGAAATCACAAGAAATACCCTGTCAAAGCCGATTTTAAAGGGATCTCATTATCCACTTCTTTAAATGAGCATGTGGATGTCATTTTTAAAGGAAAAACGAATAAAGTCGTCCTAAACTAATTTTGATCTTGCGGCCTCAACAATAGCTTCCACTGTTTGATTGTCTGTATTGATACTTACTTTTGATTGATTGTAATAAAACGAACGTTCAAATAAATGTTTGGCTATAAACTCTGGAATTGCTTCTTCTTCGAGATGTGCAATCAAAGGTCGAGTCGATTTTTCATTGACGAGACGTTTTGTTAGTTCCGACACGGATGCTTTAAGATAGACCGTCATTACATTAGAGTGTTCATTCAAAAAGGACATGGTATCTCCAAAACAAGGCGTTCCTCCGCCCAATGCTAACACTAAAGAGTCAGAATCATTACAAAGTTGTTTAACGGCTTTGGCTTCAATGGACCGAAAATAAATTTCTCCCTTAGAATTAAAAAGCTCTGCAACCGATACTTTTTCGTTTTGTTCAATGTATTCATCTAAATCCAAAAACTTAAACTCTAATTTCTTAGCAAGTGTCCGTCCAATAGTAGACTTTCCGGAACCCATATACCCTAATAAAACAACGATCATAATTCTCTAAAAATTTGATTATAAGCCACCTAAATTTAACTACAACAAAAAAACAAAAAATAATTTAAAAAAGCGTTGTTTAATTAATTAATCCCTCTATATTTGCAGCCGCATTAAGATAAATTAATGACCTGGTAGCTCAGTTGGTAGAGCATCTCCCTTTTAAGGAGAGGGTCCTGGGTTCGAGCCCCAGCCAGGTCACTAAAAAAGTTAAGTTAATTCTTAACTTTTTTTTTTACCTTTAACATTCATAAATGCGCACGTGGCGGAATTGGTAGACGCGCTAGCTTGAGGGGCTAGTGGGAATTATTCCCGTGGAAGTTCGAGTCTTCTCGTGCGCACTTTTTGTTTTTTTGTAATATATTCTTTGTTTTTAATTTTTTTTAGGTTAATTTAGTTGACCCAAATCTTATTAAAACATGAACACTATTCAAACCGTCTTTAGTATTAAAGACCTCGAAAACCTAACCGGTATTAAAGCCCATACGATTCGTATATGGGAAAAACGTTACAATCTTCTAGAGCCCGAACGATCTGACACTAACATTAGAAGCTACAATTTAGGCAGCTTACGAAAACTTCTCAATATTAATTTCTTAAACACTCATGGTTTTAAAATATCTAAAATCGCAGCACTTAAAGAATCTGATATTGCCGTAAAAGTAAGAGAGATGTCTTTTTTAGGCAATGTTGAAAAACACGCGTTCAACGCTTTTAAACTCTCAATGCTTAATTTTGATCAAAGCCTTTTTTACAACACCTATAACCAGTTGTTAGAAGAAAAAAGTTTTCGGGAAATTTTTTATGAAATCTTCATTCCTATAATTCAAGATTTAGGTTTGTTATGGCAGACACACACCATTACACCTGCTCATGAACATTTTATATCTGTTCACATACGGCAAAAGATATTAATTCATATTGAACGTCTCCAAAGTTTAAACCCAAGACCAGACACCAAAACTTTTGTCTTATTTTTACCGATAAATGAAACACATGATATTGGACTTTTATTTTTAAACTATGAACTTATTAGTAAGGGATACCACACCATATTTTTGGGGGAAAGCGTTCCCGTGGAGGATCTTCAATTGCTAAATAACTTATATACCGAAATTACCTATGTTTCCTATTTTACAATCATGCCAACACAGGAAAAACTATCCGGCTATTTAGATAAATTTAATAAAACATTAATTGAAAATACCGAAAACTCTGCATTGTTACTTGGAACACGATTTAAGGATTTCGATGCTAAAAAACTCCCAAAACAAATGAAACTATACAATTCAATCGAAAATTTAGTTAAAGATTTGTAAAAAACCATTAGACACCTACTAACTGTATTGTCTTTTGCCTATTTTTATAAGCGAAATGAAAAAGACAATACAAATCATAGGATCTGGGTTTTCATCCTTGTCTGCAGCATGCTATTTAGCACAAGCTGGAAACAACGTGTCTATCTATGAAAAAAACAGTACTGTAGGCGGTCGTGCGCGACAACTAAAAAAAGATGGCTTTACTTTCGATATTGGTCCATCTTGGTATTGGATGCCTGATGTTTTTGATCGGTTTTTTGCGGATTTTGATAAAAAAACTTCCGACTACTACCAAATAGATAAACTAGATCCTGCTTATAAAATATTTTTCGATGATGAGATTATTACCATCGGGGATTCTATGGATAAAATTTGTGCTGAATTTGAACGCATTGAAAAAGGCAGCGGCATCAAACTGAAAAAATTTATAGAAAAAGCACAAAATAATTACGGCATTGCCGTCAATAAAATTCTGTATAACGCACCTGGAGTATCGCCTTTAGAACTCGTTACTAAAGATACTGTGATGCGCTTGGATCAGTTTTTTAAAACGATCAGTTCTGAAGTTCGAAAAAACTTTAGCAATCCAAAATTAATTTCGACACTCGAATTTCCATCCTTGTTTTTAGGGGCTAAACCCAATAAAACACCATCCTTTTTTAGCTTTATGAATTATGCTGACTTCGGATTAGGAACCTGGCATCCAAGAGGCGGTATGTATGAGATCATTAAGGCTATGGAAGCCTTGGCTAAAGAATTAGGAGTAGAAATCCACACCAATCATCCCGTTGATAAAATTGTGGTCGATAATGGCGTTGTAACTGGACTGGTTACAAAAGATATATTTATAGAATCTGACATTGTATTGAGTGGTGCCGATTATCACCATTCCGAAAGTTTGTTAGATGAAAAATATCGACAACACTCGGAAGCGTATTGGGACAAAAAAGTATTTGCTCCCTCCTCTTTATTATTTTATATCGGATTGGATAAAAAGCTTAAAAATTCGGAGCATCACAACTTATTTTTTGATGCCGATTTTGAAAAACATGCCGAAGAGATCTATGACGACCCTAAATGGCCAACACATCCATTATTTTATGCCAATGTCCCTTCAAAAACAGATCCTTCAATGGCACCAGAGGGCTGCGAAGCCTTATTTATTTTGATGCCCATTGCTCCAAATATTGAAGACACTCCCGAACTTAGAAACCACTATCTTGAAAAGATAATTGAAAGGTTTGAAGAAAAAACAAAGCAATCAATTCAAAATAATATTATATTTAAGGAATCCTTTTGTGTGGAAGACTTTAAATCCGAATACAATTCGTACAAAGGAAATGCCTATGGTATGGCAATGACCTTATTGCAAACCGCTTTTTTAAGACCTAAATTAAAAAGTAACAACGTTGAAAATTTATATTTTACAGGACAATTAACTGTCCCTGGACCAGGAGTGCCCCCTTCTCTAATCTCCGGAAAACTGACCTCTGAACTTATACAAAAGATGCTAGACAAATGTTAAGCAACTTAGTTATAAAATTAAAAAAATAAGTTTATGAAATCAATATTTGATGCTGTATCACAAGAGTGTAGTCGGATAATTACACAGACCTATAGTACGTCATTTTCAATGGCCACAAAAATGCTATCGAACTCTATTCGCCAGGATATTTACAATATTTATGGCTTTGTGCGTTTGGCCGATGAAATTGTAGATTCATTTCACGACTATGATAAGGAAGCTTTATTTATTCAATTTGAAGCAGATTTAGAATCGGCGCTTATTAATAAAATTAGCCTTAATCCCATTTTGAATTCCTTTCAACACACCTATCACACCTATGGGATTGACAGAGAAATGGTTGATGCTTTTATGAACTCAATGCGACAAGATTTACATAAAACGGTCTATCATACAGAGGAAGAATATAAAAACTACATATATGGTTCGGCAGATGTTGTTGGTTTGATGTGTTTAAAGGTCTTTGTCAATGGGAATACTGAAAGGTATGACACGCTCAAACAAACTGCAATGGCACTAGGATCGGCATTTCAAAAAGTGAATTTTTTAAGAGATTTAAAAGCCGATCATGATGAACTCAATCGAACTTATTTTCCAAATACGGATTTAAATAATTTAGATGAAGACTCTAAAAAAGCCATCATTGATGATATTGAAAAAGATTTCTCCGAAGGATTATCAGGAATTAAGCAACTTCCTTTAGAAGCTAAATTTGGGGTGTTTATGGCCTACCGTTATTACAATCAACTTCTCAAAAAACTAAAAACGACTCCTGCCCTCGAAATCAAAAGTACTCGAATTCGAGTGCCAGATTATAAAAAAGTAGAACTACTGACCCGTAGTTATGTTAAATATCAACTCAATCTATTATAAGCATTATTATGAATACAATTTTATGGATACTCGTTTTTTTAGGAACCTTTTCGACCATGGAGTTTATGGCTTGGTTTACGCATAAATACGTGATGCATGGTTTTTTATGGAACCTTCATAGAGACCACCATCACAAAGATCACAAAAGCTGGTTTGAACGCAATGATGCCTTTTTTATATTCTACGCAGTTGTTAGTATGACTTGTTTTTACTTTTGGAGTTATGAAGGCTTTTGGGCTGGACTTCCCATTGGCTTAGGGATTATGGCCTATGGCGCTACCTATTTTGTGGTGCATGATATTTTTATTCACCAACGTTTTAAGTTTTTTAGAAAAGCCAATAACTGGTATGCAAAAGGACTCAGACGCGCCCACAAAATTCATCACAAACACCTCGGAAAAGGCGATGGAGAATGTTTTGGAATGTTGTTTGTACCGTTCAAATATTTTAAACGCTAACACATGAATACACTCTATCTTTTATTAAACTTAGGGTCTGTTTCAGTGCCATTTTTGTACAGCTTTCATCCGAGGCTACAACTCCACAAACGGTTTTTATGGATTTTCATTTCGATCCTTCTAACCATGGGGGTTTTTATTCCGTGGGATGTTATTTTTACAATGAATGGAATCTGGGGGTTTAATGATACCTACTTTTTAGGGCTCAAACTTTTTAGTCTTCCTATTGAAGAATGGTTGTTTTTTATCTGTATTCCCTTTGCTTGTGTGTTTACACATTATGCACTCCTACTCTATTTTCCGAACCTAAAGCTCAACAAGGCAGTTACAAGGGCTATTAGCATTGGTCTGATGAGTCTGTTATTCATCCTTGCACTCGTAAACTATGACAAATGGTACACGGTGATTAATTTTGGCTTGGCGATTCCGTTAACGATACTCGTTTATAAATACAATACTAAGTTGCTTCAGCATTTTTTCTTGACCTTTTTAGTGATGCTGATTCCGTTTTTTATTGTGAATGGCATCTTAACCGGGAGCTTTATTGACAACCAAGTGGTTTGGTATAACAATGCCGAAAATTTAGGGATTCGTATGGGGACTATTCCTGTAGAGGATACCATTTATGCCTACTCCATGATTCTTTGTAATTTGTTTTTGACGGAATTTTTTGTGAAAAAATTTCAAAAATAAAGTCTGTCAAAAAAGTAGAAAATCTGTCTTTCTGAATTTATTTCAGATTGATAAAGTAAAACCTTTTTAGAGAGCCTCTTTTGTTTTTTTGTCATCACAAAGTAGTACAACGACGTAATATGTTACTTTCCAGTTCAACTCAACAGGATTGCCACGCTACACTCGAAATGACACTTCTACTGCGCTTAGAGTGACAAGGAAAATCCTAATTGCCTTTCGTCTCTTCTCTATTTTCTATTTTCTTAATACTTTGTACTCAATACTTAATACTTTGTACTTAATACTCGTTAGTCTTTTTTCACTTTTCACTTTTCACATCAACAGATTGCCGCGCTACGCTCGCAATGACGGGTGCAAAAAAAAATCGAGACCGTTCATATGTTGAGAGGTCTCGATTTAATTTTTATCGAAAGTCACTAAATAACTTTCGAAAAACTATAGTAAATTAATTCACTACTTAGCCGTTTTGTTTTTTGATCAAGTTCAATGCAGAACCTTCATTATACCATTCTATTTGAGAATTGTTATAGGAATGGTTTGCAATGATGACATCCTTAGAACCATCCGCGTGAACCGCTTCAATGGTTAAAGGTTTTCCAGGTGCAAATGCATTCAGATCTACAAAATTAAAGGTATCATCTTCTTGAATTAAATCGTAATCCGATTCCGTTGCAAACGTCAACCCTAACATTCCTTGTTTTTTAAGGTTGGTTTCATGAATACGCGCAAATGATTTTACAAGCACTGCAGCCACTCCCAGGTGACGTGGCTCCATCGCCGCATGTTCTCTTGATGAGCCTTCCCCGTAATTATGATCCCCAACAACAATAGTTTTTATATTCGCTGCTTTATAGGCTCTTGCCGTTAAAGGAACTGCATCATACTCCCCATCTGATTGATTTTTTACAAAATTAGTTTTCATATTGAATGCATTTACAGCACCAATCAAACAGTTATTAGAAATATTATCTAAATGCCCTCTATAACGCAACCAAGGTCCCGCCATAGAAATATGGTCGGTCGTACATTTTCCATGAGCTTTAATTAACAATTTTGCGCCGTCAATTGTATTGCCAATCGGCTCAAAAGGAGCTAATAATTGTAACCTTTCAGAATCTGGACTCACATTAATCACAACACCACTTCCATCGTCTTCGGGAGCAAGGTATCCGTCATCTTTTACTTCAAAACCTTTTGGAGGTAATTCCCATCCCGTTGGCTCGTCTAACATCACCTTTTCACCTTCTTTATTAATTAGAGAATCTGTCATAGGATTAAAATCTAAACGACCTGCAATGGTAATTGCAGCCACCATTTCTGGTGAAGCCACAAATGCATGTGTGTTTGGATTTCCATCTGCACGTTTTGCAAAGTTTCTATTGAAAGAATGAATGATTGAGTTTTTAGGTGCGTTTTTAGGATCTTCATAGCGTGCCCATTGCCCAATACAAGGACCACAAGCATTGGTGAAAATCTTTGCATCTAATTGTTCAAACACACTTAAGATTCCGTCTCTATCTGCTGTATAACGTACTTTTTCAGAACCTGGATTGATTCCAAAATCAGCTTTGATCCCTAAACCTTTATCTAAGGCTTGTTGAGCTATAGAAGCTGCTCTTGATAAATCTTCGTATGAAGAATTCGTACAAGATCCAATCAATCCCCATTCAACTTTTAAAGGCCAATCATTTTTATTTGCAATAGCTTTCATGTCTGAACCTACTTTTGTAGATAAATCTGGCGTAAAAGGACCGTTTAATAAAGGACTTAACTCTGATAAATTGATTTCAATGACTTGATCAAAATAATTTTCTGGATTTGCATAGACTTCAGCATCTCCAGTTAAATGTTCTTTGACTGTATTTGCAGCATCTGCAACATCGGCTCTCTCGGTAGCACGTAAATAACGTTCCATCGATTCGTCATAACCAAAAGTAGAAGTGGTTGCTCCTATTTCAGCTCCCATATTACAAATGGTTCCTTTTCCTGTACATGACATTCCGATAGCACCTTCACCAAAATATTCTACTACGGCTCCAGTTCCTCCTTTTGCAGAAACAATTCCTGCGACTTTTAAAATGACATCTTTGGGTGCAGTCCAACCAGAAAGTTTACCCGTTAGTTTTACACCTATTAATTTTGGAAATTTTAATTCCCAAGCCATCCCGGCCATCACATCTACAGCGTCTGCACCACCCACACCAATGGCTATCATTCCCAATCCACCCGCATTTACGGTATGCGAATCGGTTCCAATCATCATTCCACCAGGAAACGCATAATTTTCTAGGACTACTTGGTGAATAATTCCTGCACCTGGTTTCCAAAATCCTAATCCGTATTTGTTTGAGACTGATTCTAAAAAGTTAAAAACTTCATTACTCGTGTTTAAAGCACTTTGTAAATCGGTTCCGGCTCCATTTTTTGCTTGAATTAAGTGATCACAATGTGTCGTAGTAGGTACTGCTACCTTAGTTTTACCCGCTTGCATAAATTGCAATAACGCCATTTGTGCCGTTGCATCTTGTAAGGCAATTCTATCAGGGGCAAAGTCTACATAATCTTTTCCACGCTCATATGCTTTTGTAGCATTGTCGTCCCAAAGGTGACTGTAAAGAATTTTTTCAGATAAGGTAAGTGGACGTCCAACGAGTTGACGTGCTTTTTCGATGCGTTCCGGCATTTGACGGTACACTTCTTTAATAATATTTATATCGAAAGCCATAATAATGAATAATTTTATTTCGTAATAATCGTTCGTAAAAGTACGAATTAAATAAAATTATATTCAATTAAAAAGTGAATAAGACGAGTTTATGAATATAATTTAATTAAAACCTGAATTCAGTTTAAAAAAATAAATTATTATCAGATAAAAAGACTTTAAATTACAAAAAAATAGATAATACTACGTTTAGAATAAACTTTCAATAATGGTCTCTACTGAAATACCATCGGCTTCTGCCTTATAGTTTTTGATAATTCTGTGACGAAGAATACTAATGGCAACGGCTTGCACATCTTCGATGTCTGGAGAAAATTTCCCTTTAATAACGGAAAAAGTTTTGGCGGCTAATATTAGATTTTGCGACGCTCTAGGACCTGCACCCCAATCCACATACTGCTTAATTAGTGGAAGTGCTTCAGAAGAATTTGGACGGGTTTTACCAACCATTTTAACTGCATATTCAATTACATTATCAGCCACTGGAATTTTTCGAATAAGTGCCTGAAATTCCAAAATTTCATTCGCAGAAAAAACAACCTCAACATCAGACTGTGCGCTCGAAGTTGTTAATTTAACAACTTGTACTTCTTCTTCAAAACTTGGATAAGTAAGGTTAATTGAGAACATGAAACGATCTAACTGAGCTTCAGGCAACGGGTAGGTCCCCTCTTGTTCAATGGGGTTTTGAGTTGCCAATACAAAGTAAGGCGCATCGAGTTTATAATGGTGCCCTGCAACAGTCACCGACCGCTCTTGCATCGCTTCTAAAAGCGCTGCTTGGGTTTTTGGTGGAGTACGGTTAATTTCATCGGCCAAGATGATATTTGAAAAAATAGGACCTTTTATGAATTTGAATTGACGATCGTTATCTAATATTTCACTGCCTAAAATATCACTCGGCATTAAATCGGGTGTGAATTGAATGCGTTTAAAATCTAACCCAAGGGCTTTCGAAATTGTGTTTACCATGAGGGTTTTAGCCAATCCAGGGACGCCAACCAATAAGGAGTGACCACCTGAAAATATCGAAATTAAAATTTGCTCAATAACAGCGTCTTGACCTACAATGACTTTAGAAATTTCTTGTTTTAAAGTCTGGTATTTTTTAAGCAATTCTTTTAAAGACTCAACATCTGACATCTTGTAACTATTTAATTTTTAAACCAATTGTTATTAAAGTCACAGTCGCGAAGCGCACCGTTAATTTTAATATAGGTATCTAGTATTTTTTCTTCTTGCCACTTTGCGATGGCATTTAATTGTTTTTCTTGAAGTGCTAGTGCTTTAATTTTAAGGTAATCTTGAGCAAAATTCGCCTCATGCTCATCAACTCTACCAGTCACTGTAACGATTTTAAATTTGATTGGATTGATACGATCTTCATCATTTAAAACAGGACTTACCTCGTTGTCTTTTAGGTTTTGGATTTGCGAGTACAACTCTGGATCCATTTTTGTAAGTTCGAAATTATAGTCTTGTGTTTCTGGATTTCGTAGCTGCCCCCCATCAAATTTAGTTTCTTTTTCGTCACTCGCTTCTTTAGCTGCATCTTCAAAAGTAATATCACCTGCGACAATACTTTTTCTAACTTTTTCTAGTTTTTCTTTGGCATCTTGAACCGCATCGGCAGTTGTTTTGGGACGTAATAATATATGTCTTACATCATATTCTTGGCCTCTAATTTTTTCGAGTTGAATGATATGATACCCAAAATCGGTTTTAAAAGGCTCCGAAACTTCACCTTCCTGAAGTGAAAATGCAACTTCCCTAAATTCTTTGGCCATTACAGGGCGTTTCCTATTGAGAGTGTATTTTCCACCAGTTCGTTTAGACCCTGGGTCTTCGGTATAAAGCACGGCTTTGGTGGTGAAACTGGCACCATTATCTAAGACATCAGCTCTAAATTCTTTGAGACGATTGATGACTTTATCAACTTCAACTTTAGTTGTTTTAGGGATCACTACAATTTGAGCTACTCGCATTTCGGTTCCAAAAAGCGGGCGTTGGTCTTCTGGAATGGTATTAAAAAACTGACGAACTTCTTCTGGAGTCACTTCGATCTCTTCGACAATTTTTTGTTGCATCAGCGCCGCTAATTTATTGTTTTTATTCAGCTCAAACATATCATCTCTAAGTTGTTTTTCAGATGATTTTTTATAATAAGCAACCAACTTTTCCATGGATCCAATTTGCTCTGCAAAGCCTTGTAATTGCTGGTCGACATAGGATTTAATTTCAACATCACTCACTTCAAGACTGTCTTGAATTGCATGGTGCATATAGAGCTTATCTTCTAAAAGCTTACCAAATAATTGACAGCGAGAAATGTCTTCTATAGATATCCCACCGGCTTCTAGTTGGGTGAATTGTTTATCGATATCGGAGTTAAGAATTACAAAATCTCCAATCACTGCATTCACACCATCTAATTTGATACGTTGAACAGAATCGACCACGGTTGGCTGTGGGGTTTCGACTTTTTCGTCTTCAATAATTTCTTGTGAAAATGAAGAGAAAGACGTCAAAAAACAAAACGCTAAGACGTAAGACTTAATTATAAATTTCAAATTTTTTATTTTTAATGGCATCATTGACAATATCACTTTTTAGCTGTTTGATAAGTTTCAGCTTTCGTTTATTAATTACTATTTGTTTTAAGGTTGGTAAAACATATTCTAAAGGAGCTAAATTGCCACGTTCGAGATACGTATTTATCCGCATCAAATATAGGCCTAAAGAATCTTTGAGTTGTACAAAATTAGGTTTTTTTAACAGTAACCGATTAAACCCTAGTTGTAATGGTTTTATTTTAGAAATTGCTAAATCTGATTTTATCCATGTTGAATCATTCAAAAAATAAGAAGTATACTCTAACGAAATAGAATCTAATATGATTTTATCCTCATTATTAAACCGTTTGAATCGCTTGGTAACTTCTTTGATATTTGAGACCGAGGCATTCACATTGATATAACGTAGTTTGACTAGATCTTCTTTTAAAATAAAAAGTTCTCTATTTTGATCATAGATAGTTTTCAATTCTAATTCAGAAATCTTAGTGTCAATGTTTTTTTTAACCAAAGCTTCTAAATAAGAAGATGTGTATAAATCACTTTTATATTGTTGAACGAGTTGTTCAAATTCTTGTTGAGTTTCTTGTCCCAAGTTTAAAACGGCACCATCAATTAGTAATTGTTTGGTGGCCCAATTATTGATCAATGTTTGTACTTGAAAAAGACTATCTTCTTTTGAAAGGCCTTCCATAAAACGAAAATCAATATCTGATTTGTAAAAAAAAGCATCATTAACTCGAGCTAACAGAATTTCTTCACTATTCCTTTTGGGGTTATGACAACCCAAAAAAAATAAACAGCTAAGACCAATGATATATTTCAAATTAATTTGAGATTAATAATTTCACTTTCGATAATACGTCTTGGTTAACTTTAACAGTGTATTTAGAGCGCAATTCTTGAATCCATTTCAATTCTAATTCGGTTTGATAATCAGAAATCAGTTGCCCTTTAGCTTCCTCGAATGTTTTTTGAATTGAAGGCTTTAATTCGGTCACATTGACAACGTAATAGTTAGCGTTTTCCTTAATCACTTTAGAAAGTCCTGTTTTGAACTCAAAACTTTTTGGTAATGCAGAGTGCCCTATTTCTAATTCGCCGTTAGAAAATATGACGTTTTGTTGTGCTTCATTAAGAGCTTCGTCGATCACTTGATTCGTCTTGTTATTTTTCCAGTATTTCAATACTTTTTTGATGTATTTAGAATCACTAGAACGTGCTACCGACCCCTCAATTCTATCAGGCCAAACGTAATTTTGTTTGTTTTCGTTATAAAACGTTTGCAATCCGATGCTATCATTTTTAGCACCATCCCAAATTTTATCTTGCATCAATTCAAATAACAACAATCCTTCCCTGTATTCGTTGATAATATTAGCAAATTCTTGATTTTCATTTTCAAGATTGTCTCTTTTGTATTGAAATACCGATTGTTCTAAAAACGAAGCATATTGTTTTTGAACGATCACATTTATTGGCCAATCTTTCTTAACTGCTCTTTGATTTTTATTCAAATACTCCAAAAAGTCTTGAGAACCATACGTTTTATTTTGAATGGTTAAAAAAGGTTGAGTTGTATCAAAATTATTAGAAAACTCCCAAACGTTTTGAGTCGAATTAAAGGAAAGGTTCGATTCAATGTTTTCTGCATTAGGATTTTGATTTGAAAGTTGGTAGTCCGCGATTAGTTGTTCAAGCATTTTAGCTTTTATAAGCTGAGAACGCGAATCTTTTCCGACTTGGGTTTCTAGCTCAGGTTTCAAGGATTCAAAAGGTTCTACCGATTTACGATCTATAAGTTTGAGGATGTGCCATCCAAACTTAGTTTGTATTGGTTGAGATATGTCTTCTTTATTGGTCAGTCCAAAAGCAGTGTTTTCAAAAATTTCAGAATTGATTTGACCAGACTTAAATGGTTTGAGTTTACCCCCAAGACTTGAAGAGCTTTTATCATCTGAGAATTGTTTTGCTAATTCTGAAAAGTCTTCGCCTTGAAGCAATAATCGATGTAATTCTTGGATGCGATCTTTAGGGACGAGTGTACTGTCTTTTTGTTGGTTTGTAATCATAATATGAGCGACCTCAGCCTGCCCTCTTGACTTTCGTTTTTCTAAAACTTTTACAATATGGAATCCAAATCGGGTTCGAAATGGGCTAGAAACTTCGCCGACCTTGGTCGAATAAGCCGCCGATTCAAAATTATACACCATTTTAAAGGCAGAAAAATAGCCTAAATCTTCAACAAAAACAGATTTCCCATTGTGGAGTTCCTTTTTTAGGGACTCAAAATCTTCGTTTATAAAACGTTCTCTTAGTTTTTCGATTTTTGAGTACGCTTCCAAAGTATCGGTTTCGACCTCATCCACTAATATTAAAATATGCTGTGCTTTGACTTCGTTATTGGTTCGCTCATAGGCTTCACGAACTAAAGCATCGGTCACTTTTTTATCTGTTAAATAAGCGTCTGTTAGTTGATTTTTATAAGAACTAAATTCCTTTAAATAGGTAGGATCTTTATCGTAATCCAAATTTTTTGCTTCAACTAATTTTAATTTGTAATTAATAAATAATTCTAAATACGAATCTAAATCCTTTTGTGAAGCGTCTTGTACAAGGTTTAAATTTTTATTGTAAACTCTGACAAATTCATTCGCCAAAACAGCTTGGTTTGAAATTGTAAGTAGGGAATCGCTATCAGAAATTTGTGCGTTTGAAATGAAAAATGAAAAGCAGAATATGCTTAATGAGATAAAATATTTTTGCATGATATGAATTTTGAGTCTAGCAAAAATACTAAATATAAGGAAGAATACAAGTGTATAATTCCGATGTCTTAAAAAATCAATTTATTATCTCGAATAGTTGGGCGATTCTTTAGTAATCATCACATTATGAGGGTGACTTTCGCTAATCCCTGACGAAGTGATTTTGACAAATCGACCTGTTTCTTTTAGAGTTTGAATGTCTTTTGCGCCACAATAGCCCATTCCAGCACGAAGTCCACCAATAAATTGATGCACACTTTCATAAAGGTCGCCTTTGTAGGGCACACGTCCAACAATTCCTTCGGGAACCAATTTTTTAATATCATCCTCAACATCTTGAAAATAACGATCTTTACTTCCTTCTTTCATGGCTTCTACAGATCCCATTCCTCTATAAGACTTGAATTTTCGACCTTCATAAATAATGGTTTCACCTGGAGATTCTTTGGTTCCAGCGAGCAGCGATCCTAACATCACACAGTCTGCACCTGCGGCGATTGCTTTGGGAATATCGCCTGTATATCGAATGCCTCCATCGGCAATGACTGGAACGCCAGATCCTTTTAGTGCGGCAGCTACTTCTAATACGGCAGAAAATTGTGGAAATCCAACCCCTGCGACAACACGTGTTGTACAGATTGAGCCCGGCCCTATTCCTACTTTAACAGCATCCGCTCCAGCATCGGCCAAATATTTAGCAGCTTCCGCTGTGGCTATATTTCCAACGACCACATCGAGGTCAGGAAATTTTGATTTAATCGATTTTAAGACAGCTACCACACCTTTGGTATGTCCATGGGCGGTATCAATAATAACCGCATCAACGCCTGCTTTTACTAAAGCAGCCGTCCGTTCTACTGCATCTTGGGTCACTCCAATAGCAGCAGCCACTCGTAAGCGACCGTAATGGTCTTTATTGGAAATTGGTTTCTGGGTTAATTTCGTAATATCTCTAAAAGTGATGAGTCCAACGAGTTTAAAATCGGCATCGACCACTGGTAATTTTTCAATTTTTTTCTTTTGAAGAATGACTTCCGCTTGTTGTAAAGAAGTGCCTTCAGAAGTGGTTACTAGATCTTCAGAAGTCATGATTTCTGTAATAAGACGATCGCTTTCTTTTTCGAATCTTAAATCACGATTGGTGACGATTCCTTTTAAATAGCCTTCTTTATCAATGATTGGAATTCCTCCAATACTGTGTTCTTTCATACTCATTTGAGCATCTCTCACGGTCGCTGTCAAGGGGAGGGTCACTGGATCGATAATCATACCACTTTCGGCACGTTTAACTTTTCGAACTTTAATGGCTTGTTGCTCTATGGTCATATTTTTGTGCAACACGCCTATTCCACCTTCTCGTGCCATGGCTATTGCCATTTTACTTTCGGTAACCGTATCCATTGCCGCAGAACTAATAGGGACGTTCAACGATATGTTTTTAGTGAATTTCGATTTAATACTCACGTCACGTGGTAAAACTTCGGAATATGCTGGGATTAAAAGGACGTCGTCGTAAGTAAGACCTTCGCCGACAATTTTGGATAGATGTGCATTCATAGCAATTAGCTTATAATTGCAAGCAAATTTAAGGCTTTTTTCACTTGAATAGTAGATATCGTTCTGTTTTTTAAAAAATAAAGATTTAGCCCTCTTATTATTTGCAGGAATTCCGCTTTTTATGTGGTCATTTATTAAATAATAGATATGTTTTTATGTTTTTTTTACACGTTAAACAACTCTTTATCAATCTTTTAATTTTTTTATGTTTATTTATTCTAAATAAGCTTTGTGAATCTAAAATTCGTTTGTAACTTTGCGGCTGAAATTAAACCTTATTTTTAATCAGTCTAAATAAAATGAAGAATACAATCACCTCACTCGCCTTAATAGTTATAGGATGTTTAAACGCACAAGAATTGACGAAAACAACGTCTGTTGACTCTTTACAAAAACTGGAACCCGTTTTTATTAACTCACAAGTCATTTTTGGGAGTAAATATGAAGCCAAAAACAGGACAGGATCGTCATTCTATATTTCACCAAAAGAATTAGAAAAATTTTCACATTCTGATATTAATAGAGTTTTGCGCTCGGTACCTGGGGTGAATATTTATGAAGAAGATGGTTTTGGTTTACGTCCAAACATCAGCCTTCGTGGAACCTCTCCAGAGCGTAGTGCAAAAATATCTATCATGGAAGATGGCGTCTTAATTGCACCTGCACCCTACAGTGCACCTGCAGCCTATTATTTTCCTTCAGTTGCCAGGATGCAAGCTGTAGAAATTTTAAAAGGAAGCAGTCAAATACAGTACGGACCTTTTACAACAGGTGGTGCTCTAAATTTGGTAAGCACTCAAATACCAAACCAATTTAGTGGGCGTATCGAAACAAATTATGGAAGTTTCAATACAAGTCAAACCCACTTAAAAATAGGAGATTCTAAAACCAATATTGGGTATTTAGTTGAATATCTAAATAACAACTCGGATGGCTTTAAAAACGTACCGAAAGGTGGCAATACAGGTTTTGATAAAAATGATGTAGTGGCTAAGTTAAGGCTTAACAGTAATCAAGAATCTAAATATAAACAATCTCTAGAATTTAAATTTCAATATTCAGAGGAAACTTCTAATGTGACCTACCTTGGTTTAACTACCGAAGATTTCAAGACCAATCCATTCGATCGATATGCAGCGTCTCAAAAAGATCAAATGACTAATGAGCATCTTCAATTTATGATGACCCATAAAATAGATATTTCTAAAGTGTTTAGAATTACGAGCAATGCTTATCATAACGATTTTTCACGAAATTGGTACAAACTGAATGATGTAGTTTTTGATGGCAACAAAGAGAAAATTTCTAAAATACTTGAAACTCCTATGGACTACTCAAGTTATATGAATATTATTAATGGGACTTCAGATTCAAATGCGGACGCATTAGTTCTAAAAGCAAACAATAGAAAGTATTTATCAAAAGGAATTCAAACTAAATTGGACTTCCATTGGAACAGTAATACTATATTTCATGATGTTGAAATTGGTTTACGATATCATTATGATGAAGAAGACCGTTTTCAGTGGAAAGATGGATACAGTATTACGGATGGCCAGATGAATTTAACTTCCGCTGGAACTCCCGGAAGTGACGCCAATCGAATTAGTAAAGCAAGTGCATTTGCAGGGTCTATTTTATATAAATTAAAATTTAATAATATGACCATAACTCCTGGGTTACGTTATGAAGATATCGTGTTAGGAAGAGATAATTTTGGATCAAATGATTTTGATAGAACAGGAAGTGATCTTTCGACTCGAGAAAATAAAGTTTCTATTTTTATTCCTGGAATTGGGTTCAATTATAAATTAAACAATTCAACTTCATTATTTGGTGGTGTACATAAAGGCTTTTCACCTCCTGGAAATACGGTTGGACAAGAATCCGAAGAAAGCATCAATTACGAACTTGGATCAAGGTTCAATATCAAAGGATTGAGAGGAGAAGTTGTTGGGTTTTATAACGATTACAGCAACTTATTGGGAAGTGACTTAGCAGCTTCAGGTGGCACAGGATCATTAGAGCAATTTAACGCTGGAGAAGTGGGTGTGAAAGGGATTGAATTACTTTTAAATTATGACCTACTCCAAAATAACACGTCTTATGCCTTACCTATTACTTTTGGATACACGTTTACAGATACTGAATTTTTAAATAGTTTTGGAAGTGATGACGGTTTGTGGGGCGAAGTTCAAAGTGGTGACGAGTTACCTTATATTGCCAAACATCAGTTTAATACCTCTATATCCTTAGAACATGCGAAGTTTGAGCTCAACTTAAGTGGCCGTTTAAATGGTGCCTTTAAGACCGAGGCCAGTGCAGATGCAGTCAACTCTTCTAATGGTATTACGTCTAATTTTATCATCGATTTTGCAGGAAAATACCATGTTTCAAAAACATTGAGTATCACTGCAAAAATGATAAATCTTTTAGATGAAACCTATGCCGTTGCTAAAGTGCCCGCGGGATTACGCCCAGGACATCCTTTTGGGATCTACGGAGGCTTAGACTTTAGGTTCTAAAAAAAAATCCATAAAAAGAGTCGCTAGAAAACTAACGGCTCTTTTTTTTAATGGTACACTGAAAATATTTTTGTGGCTTCGTTATAAGCACTTTCAAAGCTTAGCGCATTTAAATTGGTCTCTGCCTTTTGAGCTGTAAAATACGAGAGCAGTTTTTCTGTTGGCATATTGCCTGTCAATTCATCTTTGGCCATCGGACAGCCTCCAAAGCCCTGTATAGCACCATCAAAACGACGGCATCCGGCTTTGTATGCAGCCTCAACTTTGGGGTGCCAATGTAAAGGATTGGTATGTAAATGGGCTCCAAATTCAATATGCGGGTAAGCAGGGATTAAATTTGAAAATAAATAAAAAATAGAATCTGAAGTGGAACTCCCAATCGTATCACTTAATGAAAGGATTTCGACCCCCATCGCATTTAAGCGTTGAGTCCACTCCCCTACGATATCCACATTCCATGGATCGCCATACGGATTTCCAAAAGCCATTGATATATACACCACCACTCGTTTATCGTGAGCCTCTGCAATGGTTAAGATTTCTTGTAAGGTGTCAATAGATTGGGTAATTGTTTTGTGCGTATTTCGCATCTGAAAATTTTCGGAAATCGAAAACGGATAGCCTAAAAAATCAATTTCTTTATGAGAAGCGGCGGCTAAAGCACCTCGGCTATTGGCGACTATTGCTAATAATTTACTTTGGGTGTTCCTAAGATCTAACTGTGCCAGCACTTGGGCCGTATCGGCCATTTGAGGGATGGCTCTCGGCGATACAAAACTGCCAAAATCAATGGTGTCAAACCCTACACGCAGAAGCGATTGAAGGTACTGAACTTTTTGAGCCGTTGGGATCATCGCCTTAATGCCTTGCATAGCATCACGGGGGCATTCAATTATTTTGATCGTTGGTGTTGTTAGATCCATAGAGGTTCTAAAATTACTATAATTTTTTGAAACAGGTCGATTGTTTTGAACTAAGCGCCTACTCCATTGAATTTGGAGTATTTGTGTTTAAATATAATCGACACTAAATCTTTCAATACTTTAAAGGTTCGTTCCAAGCCATATTTAGAAACTCCATAGATTCGTGGATGGTGAATGATTGGGATTTCTTTGATCCGTGCCCCGTCGAAATGTGCATGAAGTGCCATGAAGCGATGTAATTCGTCGTACAAAGGAATGTTCTTTGCGGTTTTGGAGGTCATCACCTTAAGCGCACAGCCTGAATCCGACACTTGGAGTCTAGTGGTTTTTCTGATGATGTAATTCGCAATTTTGGAGGGCAGAGTTTTAAGCACGGAATCGTGTCGGTTTTCTCGAACACCGATCACCATATCCCAATTTCCATTTTGAATTAGAGACACCATTTTAGGAATATCCTTAGGGTCATTTTGAAGGTCCCCATCCATGGTTACTATATACGTACCACGGGAACGCTGAATCCCCGCAGAGAGTGCCGAACTTTGTCCTTTATTTTGATCAAAAGCAATTAGAATGAGATTTGGGTTTGAAATTGATTGTATGGACTGGAGACTGTTATCAGTTGAACAATCATCTATAAAAATAAGTTCGTAGGTGTATTCAGATAAATGATTTTCAATTGCATCGACTAAGGGCCTTACATTGAACTGCTCATTAAATACAGGGATCACAATAGACAACAAGGGGTTTGATGGCATGACTTTATAAATTAACTCTTTTATCGGAGAAACGAATTACAAGATTAACTATAAAACTGGATTTTTACAAAAATACTGTATCAATAGATACATTATACCCAAGTCAACTTTATCTTACAATCCATAGAAACGGCTGTTGTTTCCTCTTTTGTTCTTGTTATCAGGGTTAAAATCAAATGTAATGTATAATTCAAAACTATTAAAATCCGTCCCCGCTGGCCCTGAAGCCACCATATCAATAGAATAATTAATTCCAAATTCAATTTGTTCAACAAAAACACTAAGAGAGGTCCCAAATTGTGATATTGTAATACCTTCGTAATTATTAACATGCTGATTTAATCCAAGCGAAATATTACCTAATATCACTTCTTGATAAAGATCTATTCTTGATTTCGCAGCCTGCATGGTAAAGGAGTTGTATAAATATAAATAGGAAAATGCTGGTAAAATTCCTTGTCCGTAAGGGTTTAGATCATATTCATACCCGGCTTGTAAGGAAATCATTAAAGCTTTCTTATTATTCGCTGTAGAATTAAAAGAAGTATCGGGTGTATTCAAATGTTTGGCATTAAGACCAAAAAATAAATTCTCATTATTACGAACCGTAAATCCTGCTGCTAAATCAAAATAATTAATTTTTCCATCAATATTCACAGGATCCACTGTAACTCCAGCGATACTTCCAGTCAATACATTAATTTGATCTTCAAAAACTAAATTGTTGTAGTTTAAGGAATTATTTCCATATCCTATCGATACCGATGGATTAAATGTCCATTTGTAATTCAACTGAGTTCTATAGATGTAGTGCAAATTAGCACTTGATACGGAATACCCAAGACTCGTCACATCGACTGTTTTGACATCTAAAGCCAATGAAAAATCGTTATCTCTAAAGAAATGATTTATAAAGGCAAATTTAGTTTCAATTTTACTGGCATCACTAAATCCTTCCGAACCCGTCAGCACTCCCGCTTTGGAGGAGTCTCCAAAGGCGTAAAAACTGGGGTTTTGAGCACCCATGATTTTATTCTGGTTTTTTATTGCATTGTCCTGAGCAAATCCAATATTGGAAACAAAAATTACGGTAAGTATATATATAGATTTCAATTTCATAGCTGTATTATTTTATAAGCATCAGTTGACCTGTTTTCTCAACAACTTCTCCTTCTATAGTTGTTGCGATTACGAAGTATTTATAATTACCGTTTATCGGTTCATCATTCCCTTTTTCTAAACCATTCCATCCCCAATCTGCATCTAAGGCATTAACTTCCGAAGTAATTTCGTAAACAATATTACCCCAGTTGTCATATACAAACATGGACACTTCAGTAAAGCCAATTAATGACGCTCTAAACAAATCGTTAATCCCATCATTGTTTGGTGAGAAGGCTGTTGGTGTCATAATATTTGCACCTCGACCTACACTGATGATTTGAGTTTCGACTCGTGAACATCCAAGACTATTAAAGACGGTGAGCGTTACTGTATAAACACCATCAATTGTATAGGTATGAAAGACCGTTTTAAAACTATCTCCGTCAGCGTTAGGAACAATGTCTTCTGGATTAAAGAATACTTTAAAAGGCGAGTTATCTCCAAAGTCCCAGACAATATAATCGTACTCAGCAGGAATGTCATTTAGATCCACTGTATTGGTAAACTCAATACTTTCATTAACATCGATTGCATTATAGGTCACAAAGTTAAGGGATGTATATTCAAAGCCTGGGGATTCAATTGGTGTACTCACAGAAATCGTATTCCAACAGTCTTGATCGTTTTTAACTTTGATGATCCCTGAAGGAGCCGTTGGGTTATTGATTGCTAATTCATACATTGAATCTCCTAAGTACAGGTGAGGTACTAAAACATTATTGTAATAGAACGCCAAGCTTGGATCCAAACTAGCCACTTTGATTCTAACATTTCCTGGAGCATCCGTACATAACGAATCATCTAATTCTACCGATTCAATGGTCAGTGAACTGTAATCAAATATTGTAAACAAATAAGGCACTGATGCACATGAATTACTGTCTTCAATTGTTAAATAGTACAAACCAGCCCTTAGGTCACAAATATTAAAATAATTATTATTTGCGACGGTTATTGGCGTTAATGTCTCTGAAGAAGGATCTAGATACTCTAGCAAGAAACTCGTATAAATTCCTGTACCCCCTGTAAAATCAAAATCTGCACAGCCTAAACTTCCATTACAAGTAACATTAGACGTTGAAAGTAATGAGATTTCAACAGGTTGAACATCAGCAATAACATACGATTTTGTTGGGATCGCACAGCCTAAAATATCCGTTCCAGAAATTGTATAAACTCCAGGTTCAAGCCCCGTAATTGTGGCTTGATTTTGCTGAAATCCGTTAGGTCCAGACCATGTAATAGCATACAAACCACCGACACTTGCTCCACCTCTAATATCAATTGAAATCGATCCATCATCTTCGCCAGTACAAGAAACTTGAGTGACTTGTTCATCAAAAAATGCAATTGGCGTTGAGACCTTGATCATTCCTGTTTTTATTCGAGCACACGGCAAGGTTGTAATTGCATAATTAAATTCTCCTGATTCTATTGGTGTTCCAGAAATAACAAGCTGACCTGTGGTTACATCAAAAACAGGATTTAAGCCTGTTGGTAGCCCTGTTACAGTCACGCCTGTCGCACCAGTTAAGGTATAGACTATAGGCGTAATCGGCGCACTAAAATTCGACTGACACAATAACTGATCATCGGTTCCTACAGCCGATGTTAGTTCTATTGAAACATTCGTGTTTATATTTGTTACCGAAAATAATTGTGTCGCAACACAACCTGTGGTTACTATATTGAAATTGAAAGTTCCAAAGCCAACGGGTGTTCCTGAAACTGTATATACTCCCGTTCCAGCATCAAAGTCTAGGACTAGATTATCGGGTAGATTAACCGTTTCAATCCCTGTAGCACCACCGCCAATCGTAAACGTAATTGGTTCAATGCTTCCACTTTGACAAATGGCTTGGTTGATTGTACTTACGTCACTTGTGACCGTTATTGTAGCCTCTTGTCTAACCTCTAGTGTAAAAGATTCCGATTTCGAAATACCACAAGAACCGATGGTCGTGACGATGAAATTTTGGGCAACACTCATAAAGTTTGTTGGTGTTCCAGAAATAGTAATAATTCCTGAATTAACCGTATAGTTAACTCCCAATGGTAGTGCTGGTGAAATAGTGACATCATCTACTCCAGAAGATACTAAGAATACAATCGGATCAATTGGTGAATTCTGACAAGTAACTTGAGTGTTATTTGTTGAAATAAATGATATATCCTGATCTGGATTCACAGAAATAACGCCTGTCATTGTATTGCTACAACCCGTTCCAGAACTAATTGAATAGTTGTAGACACCACTTAGTGTCGGTGCACCAGAAATAATTCCGGTTGTAGGGTTAAAGCTTACCCCTGGGATTGTTGGAGTCATCACCAATGTAGCCGTTGTCGGAGAAATTGCATATTGAATTGGAGTTGCAAAAGCACTTCCCTCACAAACGATTGGATCTGGATTTCCAGAAACTAATGTAATGATAGAATTCTCTTTTATTTCAATCGTCCCACCATAGGTGTCTGCACTACAAATTCCAAAAGAATTAACTGTATAATTGAAAGTCCCTATCTCACATGAAGCACCAGAAATGGTTAAGATGTTTGATGCAATCGACCACGTAATTCCAACAGGCATACTTGGTGTAAATTGAACATCTCCACCTGTTGCGCCACCTCCTAGATTGTAGGATATTGGTGCAAGTGTGTCACATTCACATAACTCTTGATCGATTGTCGTTGGTGTTAACTCTGTAATGACATCATTTGAATTGACAATAATAGTGCCGCCATAGGAAGAGTTACATCCGTTGGTCGAACCTGCGGTATTAACGACATAGTTAAAGGTTCCCGAACTGGTTGGGTTTCCACTGATTGTTAAAAGGTTGAGTGCTGGGTCAAAAGAAGGAATTAACCCTGAAGGTAACCCTGTTACAAACGCGCTTGTGGCTGAACCACCGATATCAAAAACAATTGGAGCAATCGCCGTGTCTTGACACACAACTTGACTGACCGTACTTGAATCCTGCGGTATAATCGTGCCTTGCTCCTGAACATCAACAAAAGCCTCATTTGGTAATGTAATATTAGTGGACGTACAAGCCGTTGGTGTTGATGAATCAGACACACTTAATAGCGTAATGACATTAGTACCAGAATTAATTGTTGATACAGAAATTGTTGCAGTATTTGAAGTTCCACTTGAAACGACTTGCTGAACTGGATCTGAGTTTATTTGATATGTAAACGTATAGGGTGCCGTTCCATTTGATCCTTCAAAAGTGATAAAAGGCGGTGTATCATTCTCACAAACTAGATAATTATTTAATCCAGAAATCGTCGCCACAGGACTAGGACTCACAGAAATTAAGAATGTTTCTGTTGAATCACAAGTCTGTCCAGCATTCGAATAGGATGCTGTTACAGTAATCGTTGCGGTTTGTAGCGTTGCCCCTGAGTTGACCGCTAAAAATGGTGAGATATCTCCTGAACCGCTTGGTGGAAGTCCAATAGAGGTATTATCATTAATCCAAGAATAATTTACGGTCCCACCTGTATTATTAGATGAAAAAATAACTGCTGCAGTCGTCAGTCCGTCACATAATGACTGATCGGCTGGTGGAACGATATCCAATGATGGATTCACGGAGATTAGGAAATCTTTTGGAGTTCCATTACATGCCACCCCGTCATACGTGAATATTGGAGTCACTGTGATTGTAGACACATTTGGAGACAATCCAGTGTTTAGTGCCGTAAAGGGTAAAATAGTTCCTGAACCACTCGCTCCTAAGCCTGTGCTTGTATTGTTATTCGTCCAAGTGTAAGTCGTTGTCCCAAGCGTGTTTGAAGAATTAAAATTAACTTCCGTTGTGAGACCAGCTGTACAAATGGTTTGATCTGACGGCTGAATCACATGAGCACTCGGATTCACTGTGAACGTAAATGTTTCCGGAGGTCCATCACATGATACAGAATCATTTGTGTATGTTGGAGTGACTATAACCGTTGCTACAATCGGAGAAAAACCAGTATTAACCGCTGTGAAAGACCCAATATTGGCTGTTCCATTTGCAACTAATCCAATGGTTGAGTTATTATTTACCCAAGTATAGGTGGTTACCCCACCCAAGTTATTAGAAGACAAGCTTACTAAGTTGGTGTTTTCCCCGTTACATAAAACCTGAGGAATTGGTGCGTTCATTTCTGCAGTTGGGTTGACTGTGATTGTAAATGTTTTGGGAAGCCCAGAACAGCTGGCGCCAGCATTGTTATAAACTGGAGTCACCACTATAGATGCTACAACTGGAACATTTCCAGTATTAATAGCAATAAATGAAGCTATATTTCCAATCCCTGAAGCAGCTAAGCCGATACTTGGATTATTATTATTCCATTCATACGTTGTAGCTCCTGAATTATTGGCCGAAGTAAAATTCACCGAAGTTGTGGAAGCTGTATTACAAACCGTAAAACTTGTAGGTAAAACAACATCCGCTGAAGGATTGACTGTGATTGAAAAACTCAATGTTGAGCCGATACAACTGACACCTCCATTTGTAAAAGTTGGGGTCACGAGTATCGTTGCTACCGAAGGAATTAAACCTGTATTGGTTGCTGTGAATGATGAGATGTTCCCAACTCCATTAGCTCCCAATCCAATCGCTGTATTGTTATTTGTCCAAGCATAAGTGGTCGTTCCACCAGTATTATCAGTATCAAAATTATAAAAGAATGCATCGCCATCGCAAATCACTTGCGCTAAAGGTTGAATGAATTCAGATTCAGGATTGACCGTGATTGTAAATACTTTTGAAATGCCTTCACAACTTCCCCCACCAAACTCATAGGATGGAGTCACTGTAATAGTTCCGATTGCGGTTGTGTTTGTAGTATTAGAAGCAACAAAAGAAGGTATCATTCCTGTCCCTGAAGCACCTAATCCAATACTTGGATTAGAATTAGTCCATGAAAAGGTCGTCGTTCCAGTGGTGTTGGTCGTCGTAAAGTTGACTGCTGTTGTAGAATCGCCATTACAAACAACTTCAGAAACTGGCTGATCTACCTGGCCTGAGGGGTTGACTGTAATCGTAATCGTTTCTGAGGGTCCAGAACAGGACAAGCCATTATTTGTAAAGGTAGGAGTCACTGTTATATTGGCCACTACTGGAGTTCCAGTTATATTTAATGCTATAAACGTTGGAATACCTCCCGTTCCTGAAGCTGGCAAACCAATACTCGTATTCGAATTTGCCCAGGTATAGGTTGTAAAACCTACTGTATTAACAGATGTAAACGTTAAGCTGGTTGCTTCTCCATCACATACAATTTGTGGTGCTTGAGCATTTACCTGTGCGACTGGATTGACTGTGATTGTATACGTTTCTGAGGGTCCTGTACAAATTAACCCTCCATTATCAAAAGAAGGCGTGACTATGATGGTGGACACGACTGGTGCCGTTCCTGTATTGGTGGCAGTAAAAGCGGGTACATCACCTGTACCATTAGTAGTGTTAAGACCTGTTGAAATGTTGTCATTCGTCCAACTATAGGTCGTAGTACCTACAGTGTTTAAAGTACTAAAAATAGTACCACCAACAGCATCTCCGTCGCAAAACACTAAAGAAACGGGTTGATTAACCTGTGCAGAAGGATTGACCGTGATTGTAAAATTCTCAACGGCCCCTGTACAAGTTTGACCATCATGCGTAAACGTCGGAGTGACCGACAGGCTTGCAACGATTGGTGAGTTACCAGTATTAATCACTGTGAATGTGGAAATATCGCCGGTACCGGATGTAGGGATTCCAATACTAGGGGTGTTATTGGTCCAAGCGTACGTGGTGGCACCCACACTATTTAAAGTTCCAAAGGTCACTGATGTTGAATCGCCTTCACAAAGCGTTTGTGACGTAGGTGCAACCATATTAGCATTAGGATTCACTGTAATTGTAAACACTTTATTAGGTCCGACACAACTGACACCATTAAAACTGAATGTTGGTGTTACTTGAATTGTTGAAGTGATAGGAGTTGTTCCTGTATTTGTCGTCGTAAATGTGATCGAAGATCCAGTCCCACTAACAGCCGTCAACCCAATAGCAGTATTACTATTTGTCCAGTCATAGGTGGTCGTCCCCACAGTATTTGAGGAGTTGAAATTAATAACCGCAACATCGGATTCACAAAAGACTTCATTTGAAGGTTGATCTACTTCAGCAGTCGGGTTAACTGTAATCGTAAACGTTTCTGGGTTTCCAGAACAAATTTTTCCGTTGTATGTAAACGTTGGAGTTACAGTGATGGTTGCAACTTGTGGGATCGTGCTTGTATTAATAGCTGTAAAAGGAGCAATATTTCCTGTTCCTGCGGCCAATATAGAACCAATAGTCGTATTACTATTTGTCCAAGAATAAGTCGTTGTACCTAGAGTCGTAAGCGTCGAAAAGTTGATGGCTGTTGTTAAATCGCCTGCACATACCGTTGGTGATCCGATCGGATCCACTTGAGCGGATGGATTCACTGTAATTGTAAAAATCTTCGGAGTCCCTACACAAGGTATTGAATTGTACGTAAAGGTAGGCGTCACCGTGATGGTCGCAACTTGTGGAGTACTCGTAGAATTTAGTGCTGTAAATGTTCCTATATCGCCGGTTCCATTGGCCGTTGAAATGCCGATATTAACATTATCATTCGTCCAATTATAAGCCGTAGTGCCAACCGTATTTAAGGTTGTGAAATTAATGGTAGATACTATATCGTCTTCACAAACTATAAGAGAGGTCGGTTGATCTATTTGAGCCGATGGATTGACCGTAATCGTAAATGTCTCAGGAGATCCAGTACAATCTTTACCATTGAAGGTATAGGTTGGTGTGACAACAATCGTTGCAACTTGTGGAATCGTAGATGTATTAGCGACCACAAATGATCCAATATCCGTAGAACCCGCTGCAACTAATCCAATGCTCGTATTATCGTTCGTCCAACTATAGGTCGTTGCACCTGAACTATTTGAAGTTGTAAATGTGATTGGCGTCGTACTGTCTCCATCACACAAGGTTTCAGAAAAAACAGGGGTAACTTGAGCGGCTGGGTTAATTGTAATTATAACCGTTTTTGTTGGTCCAGTACAAGAGATGCCTCCGTTATCAAACAATGGTGTCACCACTATATTTGCAATTTGACTGACAGAAGAAGTATTAGTCATTGTAATACCCGAAATATCACCTGAACCTGTTAATGGCAATCCTATTGAAGGATTATCATTGGCCCATGTGTACCCTGAAATGCCTCCAGTATTAGTCGTATCAAAATCCACATTCAAGATCTCTCCCTCACATAAATTCTGTGCAATTGGTTGAACAACATTTGGCTCTGGATTTACAATCAAATCAAATGAAATTGCTGATCCACTACAGCCACTAGAATTTGTAGGCAGTAAAGACGAATATGTCACAGTGATAGGAGCACTTGTCACATTGGTCAAAGATTCATTTATTATATCCACTCCTGAAGTTCCTGGTTCAGAAATCCCTGTTACACTTAGTCTTGTCCAATTAATGTTGCCTGCAACATTGGAAGTAAGAGTGTGATTGAATATGTCTGCAGAACAGATTGCGGAAATTGGAGCACCCGATGTTAATTCCGGAATTGGAAAAACGTTCACTGTGATACTTTCTGAATCCACACAACCATCTGCAGAAGTCAATATGATATTATAATTGACTGGAATTGTTACAGAACTTGTATTTGTCAAAGATTCGCTTATGATTCCTGTTCCAGAACTTGCCGGATTTGAAATCCCCGTGATAACTGCTCTTGTCCAACTAAAAGTAGTACTTGCCAATGCCGATGTTGGTACATATCCAAACGTATCGTCACTACAAATAGACGGTGGCGTCAGTGTACTGGTCAATGTGGGTTGCGGTTCAACCGTGATTGCAATCGCTGTAGAGGATGCTCCTAATCCACAAGAATTATTCCCTTGAACCGAAAGATTACCTGAAACTGAAGAAGTAGCAAACGTAATTGAAATTGTATTGGTTAATGTAGAAATGGTGCTTCCGTTAGGCAACGTCCATAAATAAGAATTTGTATTTGGAATTACAGTCGTCGTATACACATGGGTCGATCCTTCACAGACCGTTTGTGTTCCAGAAACGATGCTCGTTGTAGGTAATTCGCTTATTGTGATTGGTAATGTAGAACTTAGTCCACTTCCACACCCATTAACGCCATTTACAGAAACATTTCCTGAAACAGCAGTAGGACCATAATCAACACTAATAGAATTGGTTCCTTGTCCAGAAACAATTGTAGAACCAGTTGGAACTTGCCAATCATAGGTAATTACATTAGGGTTTACTGGCACTGTATAAACAACGCCCAAGTTGCCTTGACAAATGGTGTCTATTCCTGTAATAGCTCCTAAATTTGGAATCGTACAATTGATGGTCAGCGTTACAGAATCTGAAATCGATTCTGTACTACAAGCACCAACACCAGTCGCTGTTAATGTTAAAACTTCTGGAGTACAACTGTTACTAAACGACTCATAAACAACAGGATTTCCTAGGTTAAAATTCCCTGACAAACTTCCTGAAGTCGTCCAACTCATAGAACTCGCATTTGTAACATCTGTTCCAAGTATTGTAAAAGGAGCAATCGCATTTCCTGGGATATAACATATGGCACCATTATCGCCAGCTTCAACCGATGGAAGTGCTTGAGTAGTCACCGTAATTTCTTGAACGGCGTTGTCTGCACATCCAGCTAGTGGAGTGGCAACAAGGCGAAGTCTTGTCACTACACTAGTCGAGATATTAGTTGCTAAGCCTGAAAAATAGACCCCATTTAAAACATTTCCTGGGCCATCAATAAGACTCCATGTAAGTGTATCGTAATTGGTACCAGATCCGTTTAATGTGACTCCAGTTGTTGTACTAACACAAGCGCTAATATCAATTGCAGAAACCGTTGGGTTCTTAATTATATTTAATAACATAAAGCTACTATCTACTGGACAACTACTATTTCCTGACCCAGTAATTGTGAGGTACACATACCCTCTGTTTATATCATCAATACTTGGATTGTATTCCGGATTTACAGCCGTTGGGTCTGTAAATGAACCAGGCAAATAAGTACCCGAAGACGTTCCATTACTATTTTCAGAACTGATCCATGTCACAGACGTCGCACTAGAAGTTGCATCTAACAATGCATACGAAGTTTCTGATTCACAAATTGTTGCATTAACTCCTGCAAAGACCCCAACACCATCGGCGATGGTCACTTTCAGGACATCTGTAACAAACGTCCCACACGCAATATTTGAAACTCTAATCGTTAAATACACATAGCCTAAATCGATGTCTTCTTGTGATGGTGTATAACTCGGGTTCAGGATCGCATCGTTGGTAAATACTCCACTAATATAAGCGCCTGAAGACGACCCATCACTGTTTTGTGAACTCGTCCAAATTATAGTATCTGAATTTGTGGTAGTTGTATTAACAATATTAATATTTGAACTTTCACAAATCGTAAAGTCAGCGCCAACAGTAACTGTTGGTTGAGACTGAATGGTGACGGTCATCGTATCAAAAACATCCCCTGTACATGGTGCAATACTTGTAGCGGTTAGCGTTAATGTAATGACCCCTGTTTCACTAATTCCAGGATTATATTTTGGCGTTAAGGTATTAATTGTAGAGGCTTCAATACTTCCTGTTCCATCATGAGACCAAGTAAACGTTGAATCATTTAAAGTCAAAGCGCCATTTCCTGAGACGATGATATCTTCACCCTCACAGAATAATAAAGAAGCTCCTGCTTCTACTTCTAATTTAGGTTGTAAATTAACGGTAATTGTTTCGGTTTGAACAGTTGAGCAACCCGCTTCAGGAACGGTTTCTACTCTTAATAAAACAAAGCCATTTGCAATTTCATTGACTGTAGGCGTAAAACTTGGAGTTTCTGAATTCACATTTGTGGGAACGCCAGGCGTTCCAGATGCCCCTGTAACATTTGTCCAAAGAATAGATGTAGCGTTGCTGACATCAATCAAATCTGGCAATGTAAATGTAGCACCACACATTGTGATGTCATTTGTTGATGCAGTGAGTGTTGTATCTTGATTGATAAATATGATCATGGTATCCAAAACGGGGACTTGTGAACATGCAGCATTTGGCATGGCTGAGAGCGTCAAAGTCACCGAGGTGATGTCATTAGACCCAAGGCTATACGTCGGATTAACTGTACTACTCGAGTAATCAAAAGTACCATTTCCTGAAGTTGACCATGTGATACTGCTGTAATTACTAGCAGTTGCTGAGCTTAAGATTACATCTGTATTTTCACAAACATCAAAAATGTCAGGACCTGCACTCACAATTGGATTCGCGTAAATCGTTAAAACCATTGAATCTGTTGACGAAGCACAGCCATTTGTAGACGTTGCTGTAAGGTCAAATTGAATCTCTTTGGATCCTGTTGCAGAGTTAAAATCTGTTGGACCCGGAATATAAACCGGTTGTAAAGGATCAGCCGTAATCTGAATGATCCCAGACCCATTTGAAGTGGTCCAGAAATACGTTGTAGAAGCAACTGGATCGACTACCGAACCAACAAGTTGGTAAGACGCAGTTCCTTCACAAAGAATGGCATCAACTCCAGCATCGACTACTGGCGCTGCATGTATTTCAACCCACAAATCATCCGTTATTGAAACTGGACAAACTCCAGTTCCTACAGCTGTTAACGTCATTACAGCGGTACCGGTCGCTCCGGCATCTGAAGTAATTACAGGGGTTAAGGTATTCGCTCCAGAAATAATCTGAGCAGGGCCTGTCACACTCCATGTATATGTAAATTCATTTAAAACACTGGCACCCACAACGGTGTACGTTTCGTTGACACAAATAGAACCATCAATACCTGCATAGACCACCGGTTTTGGAATAATTTCCAATTGTACTGGACTTGAATCGCTTGAACAAGAACCATCGGTTGAGAGGGCTGTAAGAATCAGGTTTACAATTCCAGTCTGACCAGCAGCTGGGGTATAAATCGTCGCCAAATTATTATTTGGTGTAAACGTTCCCAATCCGTTAGAAGACGTCCATACGACTGACCCATAATTAGACGCGGAAATTTCCGAGCTTGTAAGTGTGAGTGTTTCTCCTTCACAAATAGTTCTTGAGGTTGGAACCACAACGATCGGACTAGGTACAATAGTAATCGTTTTGGTATCGGTGTCTGTTGTATTACAAGAATCAAATCCATGAACCGTTAATGTTAAAATGATGTCCCCTGTTGCGCCTGGTGTTGGTACAATTACTGGGTCTAAATCATTTTGAGTCCCTGCTTGTATGGTTGCAGGACCTGTTAATGACCAATTGACATCTGTAGAAATAGAAGTATCATAATTGAATGCAAAGGCATCATTAACTTGGTAAGAAATCGTTCCTTCACAAATGGATATAGGACCTCCAGCATCCGCAATTGGATTTTTTTCAATTAAGACTTCCAAATCGTAGGTGGCATCTGGACAATTCGTATTAGAAAGTCCGGTCATCGTTAGAGTAACTCGTCCTAAACTTAAATCTAAAGCAGAGGGCGTATAAACGGTATTTAAATTGGTAGGATCTGCAAAACCAAAAGTCAAAGTTGAAGAGCTAGTCGACCAAGAAATACTTGAGGAATCTGGTGCTGATCCAACTAATGCAATTGTATCGCCTTCACAAATGGAAGTCGGAGCGGTAAAACTAACCGTTTGTTCTGGATCAAAGTTTAATGTAATGGTATCGGATACATCAAAGGCAGTTCCACATTCTGTTGTTGCAAGAGCCGTCACTTTTAAAACGACTTGTCCCGCAATTAGTTGTGTTGCTGAGGGTGTAAACGTCGGATTCAACTCGGTTGGATTACCAAAACCTACACTGCTTCCTGTGCCGTCAACGGTCCATAAAATAGACGCATTACCTGTAGCCGTGACACCAGAAATTATAAAGGGTTCTGAACTACAGACTTCCTGAACTGAATCCACAACATCAACCGTTGGTTTTGGTTGTACAACCACGACAAGCGTTTGCACATAGGGTGCACAAGACGCCGTAGTAGTGGACGTTAATTGGATCTCAAAATCATCCTGATTTCCAGGAAATTGATTGAACGTAGCGGTATCTGAATTTGCATTTATAAACGTTCCATGATTGCCATTAATTTCGGTCCAGGCGATTGTATTTCCGTCTGAATTGACGGTAGTCGCCGTATAAGGTTCTTCAGCACAAACAGCTCCAAGAGAACTAATCGTTGCGTTTGGCGCTTGATCGATTGTGATTGTAATTTCTTCAAAATCAGTGGAAGAACAAGTCGCATTGCTCGTTGCGGTTAGGCGTAAGGTCACAAAGCCATTCGCTCTGTCTGCTGCATTAAATGTATAAGAAGGATTTGGATCAGTTGGGCTTGAAAAATCTCCCGTTCCAACTGGGTTTACACGAGTCCAAATTATTGAATCATAATCTTCAACTGAATTTCCTGATAAAACATAGGTCGATTCTGAACTACAAACTACATCCGTAAGTGTCGTCATAGAAACCACAGGAGTTTTAATCACATTCATTGTAAATTGTTGCGTGGTAGGTTCATCACAAGGCGTGATTCCGTCCACACTAATTTGTATCACAACCGTATCGCTATCCGCTCCAGGCACATACGTTGGGCTGGCAGTGTTTCCACCTGTTAAAGTTCCGGTTCCACTAATAATTGTCCAGTTAATTGAACTGGCGGTGTGGTTGGTAAAAGTCGCTGTTAATAATTTATCATCGCCTTCACAGAAAAAACCATCGTCCGTAAAATTGATCGTCGCTAGCGGATCGATATTTAATTTTAATATGTCTACAATTTGAGTACTACATGGTGCGATTGGATCGACTGTAAAGATCAAATTCACAAAACCAGCGGCAATATCGGCTGCTGAAGGATTATATGTTGGTGTTAAAGTAGTGTTGCCTAGCACAGGTTCTGAGCCTGAAGTTGACCATGAAAAATTAGCTACAGAGCTCATATTGTCAATGGAAACTAATCCTGTTGGTACGGTATAACTTGCTTGCGATTCACAAATTGTTTCTTCAGTATCGGTGAGTGTAACAACTGGATTTCTTGTAATCGTGTGTGAAATAAGTTGTGTAATCGTTCCTATACAAGGCGCAATTGCATCAGCAGTCACGATTAATTCTACCAAACCATTGGCAATTTCATTGGTACCTGGCGTATATTCAGTAACTATGTTATTGATAGAGGCGGTAAAAGCTCCGTCCCCACCATTATTAGACCACGTAATATTGGTCACATTCGTTTCTGTTGCGTCTGCGGTGGATATAATCGCACCTTCACAAATATTTTGAGAAACACCTGGAAATAATGCAGGGTTTTCCTGAACAGGGATTCGAACCACTTCCACAACAGCGGCACCACATGGTGCGTTTGGAGTGACGGTAAGAGTCAAATCTATAAATCCGTTTGTAATATCTATGGCACTAGGGGTGACTAATGGGCTTAAAGTCGTCGGGTTTGCAATGGTGGTTCCTGTCCCTGTTGTAGAGGTCCAAATAAAGGAATCTGCATCGTCAATCGTAGTACTAGCAACCGCTACATTTGTTTCATCTTCACAAATTGGAGCTTGTGGCGTTACCACTACAACCGTTGGTGAATCAACAAATGAAACAACAATTGAAGTGACTTCATCGGCCGTACATGGATCTAGGGCAACCGCTGTTAAAGTTAAGGTTACCGATCCATTAGCTAAATCGCCTGTTCCTGGATTATAAATTGGGTCTATAATATTAACAATGTCAGAATCAAAAGTTCCATCCCCTGCTCCATTGGACCAAACTAAATTATTAACCGTCGTTGTATTAAAACTAGCGCTAGTAATTTGGAACGGTAAATCACATTCGATTAAATCGACTCCAGCGTCAGCCACAGGTAAAACCTGAAATAAAAGGTTGAAACTTTCGGAGACTTGAATCGCACATGGCGCGACTGAATCGACCGTAATTGTTAAGGTCACTCCGCCCACCGCTAAATCGGCAGCCGAAGGATTATAAATTGGGTTCAACGGATCTCCGGAAGCCGTAAAAACGCCGGTACCCGTGGTTTCCCAAACAATGGAATTTATATCGTAAGCCGTCGCTGGTGCAATGGACACGCCTCCAATACCAAAAGTATTTTGATCGATACAAATGGAGGTTGTCGCTGGAACGGTGATGACTGGAAGTTTTTGTAACTCAAGTCGTATCGTGTCCGTTACTAAAACAGTACAGGGCGCATTTGAATTTGCTTCAAGCGTAAGAATAACAAAGCCTGCGTCGTAATCTGCAGCTGAAGGCGTATATGTTTCTACTAAATTATTTGGATTTGCTGTTGACCAAGTGCCTGTCCCTGACGTTAACCAAGTAACCGTTGAGTAGTCTGTTGTACCGGTCGCTTGATTTGTCACATAAGAAGATGGAACGAGTGCACCTTCACATAAGCTTACAATTGCCGGCCCCGCATCTACCGTTGGTTTTTCAATAAAATTTAGTGTAATTGTATCTTGTATTGAAGAATTACAATTTAAAGGCGTTCTTGAAGCGGTTAAGGTTAGTGTTACAATACCGAGTTCATAATCGGCAGGGGTTGGAAAATACGTTGGTGTTTCGGTCGTTTCCAAACCTCCAAAATTACCGGTTCCTGAGGTTTCCCACAATAGTGAATCATAATGATCTATAACGACATTTGTTATTGGAAAATTAGGTGTATCCACACACAAATCTACATTTGGATTGATAAACGTAATTTCTGGTATCTTGTTGATTGTTAGAGTCATTTCGTCGACTGCATCTGCATTACAAGGGAAATTTTTAGTTCCTACAATTTTCAATGTTACAGATCCAGCGCTTTTATCATTATCTCCCGGAGAGTAAATCGGTGAAAGACCATTTGCTCCAGTCCATGTTCCATCCCCACTAGAGGACCACTGTACACTCACGTAATTAGTCGCAGTGGCACTATCAATTGGATAAGTTTCATCTTCACAAATTTGGGCATCGTTACCAGCATCAATAATTGGTTTTGAAACAATTGTAATAGTGGTATTAGAACTAGATGATATGGTACATGGAGCAATCGCATTGGCCTCAAGTGTTAGAAAAATAGTTCCTGATTCATTTGCTTGAGAGGTATAAGTTGGATTGCTTGTATTGTCGTTGGTGAAGCTTCCTGTTCCACCACTTCGTATCCAACTATAACTGCTAGCATTAGTTCCTGAACCAGGAATTGTAACGATATCTCCTTGGCAAATTGTTTGTGCAAGACCCGCGTTGGCGATCGGATTTTTTTGAATGGTCAAAACCATTGTATCGGAAGCAGCTGCACAACCTGCTTGTGTTGCTGTAACCGTAAAACTGACCGATCCAGACGTTTTATCTCCTGGACTGAGTGTATAAATAGGATCTTCGGTATTTACATTATCAAAACTACCTGATCCAGTTGAAGTCCACGTAATTAAATTTTCATTTGCTACCGTTGATTGTAATTGATAGGTGTTATTGCTTTCACAAATGGTCGCATCGCCACCCGCCACAGCTGTTGGAGCTGCATTAATTGTGTAGAGCACAGAATCTGTAACATTTGGACCACAGGCGTTCATAGGCGTGACATTTACAAGAAGAGTCACAGTAGAATTTAAATCGGTCGCAGCAGGAACATAAATTGGATTTTGAACCGTGGGATCAATAAAAAATCCGTTTCCTGTTCCAGGATCAACCGTCCATAATATGGAACCTGCATTTTGAATCGCAGCGCCAACGATGTTTATGGGACCTTCACAAGCTAAACTGTCAGGGCCTGCATCGACAATCGGTGCTTTTACAATATTTAAAATTAAAGTATCTGTAACTGGAGCAGAACAAGGGCTATTTCCTGAGGCCGTAAGCGTCAAAGTGACCGTCCCATTTAGAACATCAGATGCCCCGGGTGTATAGGTCGTTGTTAAAGAACTTGAAGACGTAAACGTTCCATCCCCAGATCGAGTCCAAACATATGTACTTGGCACTCCATTCGTTACCGTCACTTGACCAGGTGAAAATGTATAATTAGAACCGTCACAAATGGTAGCCTCTACAGGCGCAATATCTACAACTGGAGGTGGAGTAATAAGAATATCAACTGTATCTGTTGTACTTGGACAAGTATTTCCAGAAAAGGCTTCTAGACTTAAAGTAATAGGCCCAACGTAACTTATATCGGCAATACTTGGTGTGAAAACAGGCTTATAAGGATCTCCTAAATTCAAAGTTCCTGAAATTCCTGAGGGTAAAGTCCAAACTAAGTTGGCTGCATCATCTGAAGTCCCACTAGCATCAATAGGCACATCGACTGTACCACATGTAATAACATCTGGACCTGCATTTGCAGTAGGAATCGCGTCTATATTAATGGTAATTGTATCTGAATAGGTTTGCGTACAGGGCCCTAATCCAGTGACTGTGAGTCTTAACGTTGCAAACCCAGTTGAAATATCAGCAGCACTTGGCGTATAAGTTGGGTTTAAATCATTCTCATCACTAAAATCTCCAGAGCCAATATCGTTAGACCACACGACAGAAGAGGTTTCGTAATTGGTTACCGTGGACAGTAGTTGAATGGGCGTCGATGGTGTTTCACAAATATCAAACGCAGGACCATCTGTAATGGTAATCACAGGTTCTGGCTGCATGGTCACTATCACCTGATTTGTTTCAGTACATAAATTAGGCGTTGTTTCTGTTAAAATATAAGTCGTTGTAACTGTTGGTGTTACAATTGGGTTTGAATTTGTAGATGTGAATCCTACAGGGATACTACTCCAACTGTATGTGTTTCCTAGAACCGAAGCGGCTCCTACGTTAATAGAGTCAAATTCACAAATTGATGTATTCAAAATAACTTGAGCAATTGGCAAGGGGTCAGTAACGATTTCAAAAGACTCTTCTATAAAACAACCCGTAGTGTCGTTTGTAATTCTGTAAGTAAAAACTTGTGTCGTTTCTATGTTGAAATTTAGAGTAACTTGGTCTAGGGTACTAAAAGGAACTGTTGGACTCCCGCCCAAATTTGTATACCAAGCATAGGAATGGTTTGCTATAAAAGCTTCCCCATACGTATCGGTATCTCCTAAACACTTAAGTTGGTTTGGGATGGCGGTAATAGAAGGCGCAGGATTCACAACAATCTCAACCTCATTAGAAAATGAAGGGGGGCAGCTGCCGTTTTGAACTTCTGCTCTAAATAAAGTGGTTTGAGTAAGAACCGGAACCGTGTAACTATTGGTTGTGTTAGAGATGCTTGTCCAGCTAGATCCATTATCAATAGACTCTTGCCATTCGTTTATTAGTCCTACTTCAGATGCTAAATTGATCACCCCACCAGCATTATTTTCACAAATTGATGATGTGGTAGATGTAAGGGTGCCGCCATCACTAACTTGCGAAACCTCGATAAAAGCAGGCGTTGAAAATTCTTCTGGAGCTGAGCCACTTTGCAACACGGCTCTGTAATATAAATCTGAAGTCGTATTTAAAACTGTATGGGTAGACCCTACATTACTTATTGCTAAAATACCGGATGTGAAATCAACTACTGG
>CAJQLD010000015.1 GCA_905479095.1 uncultured Flavobacteriaceae bacterium | reverse complement strand
CTGTCATCGAAAATGTTCCTGAATATCCAGGCTGTGAAAAAGGATCCAATACTGAAAAGCGTAAATGTATGTCCGCTAAAATCGCAAAATTTGTACAACGAAAATTCAATACAGATTTAGCAGGTGATTTAGGATTATCAGGGAAACAACGTATCAGTGTGATCTTTAAAATCAATAAAAATGGAGATGTTACTGGAGTTCGTTCAAGAGCACCACACCCTCGTTTAGAAAAAGAAGCAGCGCGTGTGATCAACATGCTACCAAAAATGAAACCAGGACGTCAGCGTGGAAAAGCGGTGATTGTCCCTTACTCATTACCGATTACGTTTCAAGTACAAGACTAACATTTAGTTATTATAGAATTTAAATCCCGCCTCGGCGGGATTTTTTATGACCTCTATTTAAGATATAAATATCGTTTTTCGTAATCGATCACCGCAGATCCTTTTTTAAGAATATCGGCTCCCAAAATTCCATCAACTGGAGAAGCGTCAATTGAATCAAACGCATCATTCACATAACTTAGATCTATTAGGGCTACTGGGAAACGGTTCGTTATCCAGCCTCCAATACGAATGCGATTGTTTTTTGAGACAAGCGTATCGATTTTATCTGGCCCAGCGCCTCTCGCCTTTATAATTGAAGTTTCCGTATTTAATTTAAATTTTTCTTCAAGTTTCTTATCTACGAAAGAAGTAGAAGCTCCAGTATCTAATATGAATATTCCTTTGGTTCCATTAATCTTTACAATAATTTTAAAGTGATTTGAAGCAATAGAGTGCATTTTTATTTTGTAATAGGATTTATTAGTTAAATATTCAGATAATGAGTAAGTTGTTGTTTTCAAATCAAATTATTTTTAACAAATATACTATTCAAAAACTTACTTTTACATTATGATAATCACAGACACCCACACCCACCTCTATATTGAAGTATTTGACGAGGACAGAACAGAAGTCATCGAGCGCGCATTAGCCGCTGGAGTGACTCGATTTTTTATCCCTGCAATCGATTCTACTTATACAGAATCAATGTATGCGTTAGAAAAAAGTTATCCTGAAAACATGTTTTTAATGATGGGACTCCATCCAACACATGTTAAAGAAGATTACTTAGAAGAGTTGAACCATGTTAAGCAGCAATTGAAATCTCGAAAATTCGTAGCGATTGGCGAAATCGGTATGGATCTTTACTGGGATCAGCGCCTGGTAAAACCACAACAAGAAGTATTTAGGCAACAAATTCAATTGGCAAAGCAGTATAAGCTACCCATTGTCATTCATTGTCGAGGGGCATTTGATCAGGTTTTTGAAATTTTAGAAGAAGAAAAGGGAGCTGATTTACATGGTATTTTTCATTGTTTCACAGGGACTTTTGAACAAGCGCAGCAAGCAATTTCATACAATATGAAACTAGGAATAGGCGGGGTTGTGACTTTCCAAAATGGAAGAATCGATAAATTTTTGAAACGGATTGACTTAAAGCATATTGTTATAGAAACAGATTCTCCTTACTTATCGCCAGCGCCAAACCGAGGGAAACGAAACGAAAGTAGTTTTATAGTAAATGTATTGGATAAGTTGTCAACGATTCATCGAATGTCAAAAGAAGAAGTTGCAGCGATTACGACCCAGAATTCAAAAGATGTATTTAAACGATGATTAAATGACCCAACAAATTTTATTAATATATACGGGTGGAACCATTGGGATGATCAAAGACCCAATAACGGCGACACTGCATGCATTTGATTTTACGTCACTACTAGATAAAATTCCAGAATTGAATCTCTTAGATTGTAATATTGATACCGTCTCTTTTGAAACACCCATAGATTCTTCTAATATCAATCCATCACACTGGGTGGCGATAGCAACTATAATAGAAGAAAACTATGCAAAATTCGATGGATTTGTGGTACTCCACGGGAGTGACACCATGAGTTACTCTGCATCGGCGCTTAGCTTTATGTTAGAACACCTTTCCAAACCAGTAATTTTCACAGGTTCACAACTACCCATAGGAGATTTAAGAACAGATGCTAAAGAAAATTTAATCACCTCTATTCAAATCGCCGCATTACAAAACAATAACACGGCCGTTATCAAAGAAGTTGGTTTGTATTTTGAATATAAATTATATAGAGGGAACCGAACGACTAAAATTAATGCGGAGCATTTTCAGGCCTTTGCATCATTAAACTTACCCTTTCTATTGAGTTCGGGAGTTCATCTAAAGGTCAATCATGAATTATTACTAAAAAATTACTCTCAAGCTCCTTTAATGGTTCATAAAAAATTAGATACCAACGTGGCGCTAATAAAGCTGTTTCCTGGAATGACAGCGCATGTATTAGAATCTGTTTTAGAGATTCCAACCCTAAAAGCTGTTGTCATTGAAACGTATGGAAGTGGTAATGCCACAACAGAGGATTGGTTTTTACAAGCAATCGAAAAGGCGTTATCTAAAGGTCTCTATATAATTAATGTAACCCAATGTGCTGGTGGGAGTGTTCAAATGAATCAATATCAAACCGGGAAACTACTTGAAAAGTTAGGTGTTATTTCTGGGAACGATATAACAACTGAGTCCGCTATCACAAAATTAATGTATATGTTAGGACTCAAGATTCCAGAAAATATGTTCAAAACCGTTTTTGAAACAGACTTGCGTGGCGAAATATCCTAAAATTAGGCCTTAAAAATTTTAGCAATCAAACTATTTTTTCTTTATTTGGACTTCTAAAATTCTAGAGAGGTGGCCGAGTGGTCGAAGGCGCACGCTTGGAAAGCGTGTATACGGCAACGTATCGAGGGTTCGAATCCCTTCCTCTCTGCAATTGCCCCAAAAACAAGGACTTAACTTCAATTGGCTTATATATTTTTAATTTTTTATTAATAATTTACTGAGTTTTCTCATTTTAATTTTTGTAATTCCATTTTTTTTATATCTTTAACATCTTAACTAATAATATTATTTTAATAAAATCAAGAATATAACAATGAAAAGATTATTTCCAATTCTAGCTATCGCATTCGTGATGGCATTCGGGTCTGTAAGTGCGAGTACAAACATGAACACAAGTTCTGTTATTACTACAATTGTTAATCCAGTTCAAGATGATGCAGCATCAGCTGATGCAGAATCATTAGGATTTCACCAAGAACTTAAAAAACGATTTATTGAAGGAGGTCCAGGCTTTATGGGCATCGTTTTATTATGTCTTATATTAGGTCTTGCAATTGCAATTGAAAGAATTATCTTCTTAAATCTTTCAACGACTAACTCAAAAAAATTAACTGAAGATGTTGAAAGTGCTTTAGCTTCTGGAGGTTTAGATGCCGCTAAGGAAGTTTGTAGAAATACAAAAGGGCCAATCGCATCGATCTTCTACCAAGGTTTAGACCGTGCTAATGAGGATTTGGACTCTGCTGAAAAAGCAGTGGTTGCTTATGGTGGTGTTCAAATGGGTCAATTAGAGAAAAATGTTTCTTGGATCTCATTATTTATCGCTTTAGCTCCAATGTTAGGATTTATGGGAACTGTAATCGGAATGATTCAGGCCTTTGATAAAATTGAAGCTGCTGGAGATATGCAACCATCACTTGTTGCTGGGGGTATTAAAGTAGCTCTTTTAACAACGGTATTTGGTCTGGTTGTTGCAATTATATTACAAGTCTTTTACAATTACATCATTTCAAAAATTGATAGTATTGTAAATGACATGGAAGATGCCTCTATATCTTTAATGGATATCTTGGTAAAAAACAAAAAATAATAACACCTCAATACTAAATCAGATAATTATGGATATACAAAAATTATTGAAGATTGTAGCTATTGTCATCGGTGTGATTTCAATCTTTTTCCTCGGAAGTATAATTTCTACAGGAGATGAAGCTATCAAAGCAGGTGAAAGCAGCGGGTCAATAGACACCTTTATGTATGTGGCTTATGCGATCTTCGCGATTGCGATAGTAGCTGTATTGGCTTTTACAGTAATAAACTTAGTTTCAAACACTGCAGGACTCAAAAAGACCCTCATGGGCGTTGGCGCTTTTGTTGTACTCTTACTAATTTGCTACTTTGGCTTTGCTAATGGCGTAGAAACAATTCGTAAAGATGGTGATATACTCTCGGCTAACGGCTCAAGATTAATAGGCGCTGGACTGTACCTGTTTTATTTCTTAGCAATTATTGCTGGTGGAATTATGTTAGGCTTTGGAGTTAAAAAAATGGTAAAATAATATGGCTAAGAGATCCGCACCAGAAGTGAATGCCGGCTCAATGGCCGATATCGCTTTCTTATTATTGATTTTTTTCTTGGTCACAACAACCATAGAAAAAGACTCTGGAATAAATCGTAAACTTCCTCCTATGGAAGAAGAAGATCAACCTGATGTCATTATTAAGCAAAAAAATATTTTCACAGTACTTCTCAATGGTAAAGATCAATTACTTGTTGAAGATGACCTCATGGAAATTAAAGATTTGAGAGTTGCAGCTGTGGAGTTTTTGGATAACAATGGCGATAAGTCTTGTACCTATTGTCAAGGACCTAAAGACCCAACATCATCCGATAATCCAGACAAAGCAATTATATCACTAAAAAACGAACGTGAAACATCGTATGCAGCTTATATATCTGTTCAAAACGAATTAGTAGCCGCTTATAATGTACTTCGTAACAGAAGAGCGCTTCAACTCGGTCCTCAACAAGGATTTAGAGAAATGAACTTTGTAGAAATGCAACAGAATTATAAAGATGCTCGTTTTGTAGGAAATAAAGTAAAGTTAAAAGCAGTGATCGATCAGATTAAATTAGAGTTTCCACAGAAACTTTCTGAAGTTCAGTAGATTAACCTAAAAAAACAAAATGTCAAAATTTAAAAAGAAATCAGAGGGAGGTATACCTGCCATTTCAACGGCTTCGCTTCCAGATATCGTATTTATGTTGCTATTCTTTTTTATGGTGGCTACTGTGATGCGTGAAAATTCACTCAAAATTCAAAATGCACTTCCTGTAGCAAATCAAGTTGAGAAACTCGATAAAAAAAACCCTGTAAGTTATATCTACATGGGTAAGCCAAGTTCAGGCTATGAGAAATTCGGAACAGAAGCAAGAGTTCAATTGAATGATCAATTCGCAGACCTTAAAGAAGTTGGTGCCTTTATTAGTTCTGAAAGAGCGGCCCTTAGAGAAGAATTAATACCCTTTCTTACAGTGGCACTTAAAGTCGATAAGGATGCTAATATGGGAATCGTAGGCGATGTAAAGCAAGAACTTAGAAAAGTGAATGCACTTAAAATTAACTATACAACTGGAGTTGGTGATGCGATGACCAACATCAAATAATCACACTTTAAAAATATTTAAAAAGGCATTCTATTCAGAATGCCTTTTTTTATTTAATTTAGCGAAGGAATACAGAAATAAATTGTCCATGAAATATTGCTTTTTTTTATTTTCTTTTTTAATGTGTCTTCAAACCGTTTTAGGGCAATCTAACAAGTCTGAACCTTTGGATTCTCTGTATCGAGAAGACCAATTGTATGTGTCTGTAACGTATAATGCCTTGATTAATTTGACAGAAGGGATGACCCAAAATAGTTTTTCACCAGGATTTCACTTGGGACTGATCAGAGATTTTCCAGTAAATAAAACTCGAAATTTTGCTATCGGATTAGGACTCGGGTATTCTTACAATAGATTTAATCAAAATTTAAAAATTGACACATCATCTCAACCTATATACGAGATTGTTCAAGGTGGTAATTTTAACAAGAGCAACTTTTCTCAACACCTTATCGAACTCCCTTTAGAGTTCCGTTGGCGCACCTCTAATTCAGAAACATATAAATTCTGGAGGATCTACTCCGGAATCAAAGCGGGATATGTATTTGCTTCTAAATCTGTTTTTGAAGACGCAAGTGAACGGCTGTATTCTAAAAACTTAGAAGGCCTAAACGCATGGCAATATGGTCTTACGCTTAGTGTAGGCTATAACACTTGGAATGGTTATGTTTATTATGGTTTGAACTCTGTTTTTGATTCGGTTTCGACAACAAACAATCAATCAATTGATTTCAATTCCTTAAAAATTGGTCTTATATTCTATATTCTATAACCAATTTTTCAAGAGAAACAGTTGAGGTGTCACTCCAATAATGAGGCCGACGACAAGCTCTCTTACCGTATGTGCTTTTAGATGCAATCGGGAACTAGCCATTGCGCCCATCATAATAATAAACACAACGAAAGCACTGATAAATGAATAGCTATAGTGTAAGTTTAGTAGCACTATGAAAAAGAAGGTTCCACTAGCGCTCATCATATGAATGCTGGATTTAAATTTTAATATAGCCAATACCAGACCCACCAAAATCGTTATAACAATTCCCAAAAAATAATAATGTAATTCTTTACATAGAGGCTCTGGAAACACACCCACACACAGATATCCAATGATCATACTATTCAATAATAAAGGCCAGATCCGCTCTTTTGAGGTTTTAAGATGAATGGTTTGCGCTTGGTTTAATTTATTTAAAATAAAATACAATACGAGCGGCAACAAAACACTCAAAATAATAATTGAAATCAACCAATAACTGATTTTTAGTGGTGAATAATATTCGGGAGTAACCGAAAAATAATATACAGCACCCATCCATGGCATCAGTAGGGGGTGAAATAAATAAGAGATACTTTTTAAAATTGATGTCAACATAGGTAGGTTTAGCTCTTGTAATATTACTAAAAAAATAGTATTTAAGTGATATGTAAAGCCAAAATTGATCGCACAATTTTAAGAATACCATCAAAACGCAAAATGACCGCCTTTATTCGTCGCCTTTTTGTTAAAATTTCTTAATTTTGCGACCTTAATAACAATGAACAATGAGCGCGACATTTCCTGATTATAAAGGACTTAACTTACCAAACATAGCAGATGAAATGCTAAAGTTTTGGGAAGACCATGATATATTTAACAAAAGTATCACCACTAGAGACGGAAAAACCCCTTATGTTTTTTTTGAAGGACCTCCTTCCGCAAATGGTTTGCCAGGAGTACACCATGTCTTAGCGCGTGCCATTAAAGATATATTTCCACGCTATAAAACAATGAAAGGGTTCCAAGTAAAACGTAAAGCAGGTTGGGATACGCACGGACTCCCGATTGAATTGGGCGTTGAAAAAGAACTCGGAATTACCAAAGAAGATATCGGTAAAACTATTTCTGTTGAAGATTATAATGCAGCCTGTAGAAAAGCGGTCATGCGTTACACCGATATTTGGAATGATCTTACTCAAAAAATGGGGTATTGGGTCAATATGGAGGATCCGTATGTGACTTATGACCCTAAATATATGGAAAGTGTCTGGTGGTTATTAAAACAAATTTATAATAAAAACCTTCTCTATAAAGGGTATACGATTCAACCCTACTCCCCTAAAGCAGGAACCGGATTAAGCTCCCATGAGCTGAATCAACCGGGAACCTATCAAGACGTTACAGACACAACAATTGTTGCTCAATTTAAAGCAACTACGGCGTCACTGCCTGAATTTTTACAAAACGAAGGTCCCATCTTATTTTTAGCTTGGACTACAACGCCTTGGACTCTACCAAGTAATACGGCCTTAACAGTTGGACCAAAAATTGAATATGTACTTGTAAAAACGTATAATCAATACACCTTTGAAGCGGCCAATGTAGTCGTTGCAAAAGCATTGGTTGGAAAGCAATTCAGCGGAAAATTCAAAGAAGTTGATGCGACAGATGGTTTAGAAGGCTACCAGTCTTCAGATAAAGCCATTCCATTCTATGTTGTAAAATCTTTTATCGGGAAAGATTTGGTCGGAATTACATATGAGCAATTGCTCGATTATGCTTTACCACATGACCATCCAGAAAATGCATTCCGAATTATCTCGGGCGATTTTGTAACCATTGAAGACGGAACAGGGATTGTACATACTGCACCAACATTTGGTGCTGATGATGCGATTGTTGCCAAACAAGCCAGTCCCGAAATTCCGCCATTATTGGTAAAAGACAAGGACGATACTTTAGTGCCATTGGTAGATTTACAAGGGCGTTTTAGACCCGAAGTCGCAGAATTTGCAGGACGTTATGTTAAAAACGAATATTATCCAGAAGGGGAAGCCCCAGAAAGATCGGTAGATGTCGAACTGGCGATTAAGCTAAAAACAGAAAATAAAGCCTTTAAGGTAGAAAAATACAAACACAGTTATCCAAACTGCTGGCGAACGGATAAACCAATTTTATATTATCCATTAGACTCTTGGTTTGTAAAAGTAACTGATGTCAAAGATCGCATGTTTGCGTTAAATCAAACAATTAATTGGAAACCAAAAAGTACTGGAGAAGGCCGTTTTGGAAACTGGTTAGCGAATGCGAATGACTGGAATTTATCGCGCTCTCGTTATTGGGGAGTTCCACTTCCTATTTGGAGAACAGAAGATGGGAAGGAAGAAATCTGTATTGGCTCTGTGGAAGAGTTAAAATCAGAAATGCAAAAAGCAGTACAAGCAGGAGTCTTAGAAAACGCTATTTTTGAAGATTTTGTAGTCGGCGATTATTCGCTTGAAAACTATGCTAAAATCGATTTACATAAAAACATTGTAGATGCCATTATTTTGGTATCTCCATCCGGACAACCAATGCATCGCGAAAGTGATCTCATTGATGTGTGGTTTGATTCTGGAAGCATGCCTTACGCACAATGGCACTATCCATTTGAAAACAAAGACTTAATTGATCAAAACAAAGCATTTCCAGCTGATTTTATTGCGGAAGGCGTGGATCAAACTCGAGGTTGGTTTTATACCCTTCATGCGATTGGAACCATGGTTTTTGACTCTGTGGCGTATAAAAATGTTGTTTCAAATGGCTTAGTATTAGATAAAAATGGACAAAAAATGTCCAAACGATTGGGCAATGCAACCGACCCTTTTGAAACACTATCAACTTATGGCGCAGATGCCACCCGTTGGTACATGATTAGTAATGCGAATCCATGGGATAATTTGAAATTTGACACAGAGGGAATCGAAGAAGTCAAACGAAAGTTTTTTGGCACTCTATATAACACCTATTCATTTTTCACCCTCTATGCTAACATCGATAAATTTAGGTATGCTGAGGCCGATATTCCTACTAAGGAACGCCCAGAAATTGACCGTTGGATTTTATCGGAATTAAACTCACTAACAGAAAAAGTGGATGCGTATTATGCAGACTATGAGCCCACCAAAGCGGCCCGTGTGATCTCCGAATTTACGCAAGAATACCTCAGTAACTGGTATGTTCGTTTGAGTCGAAGACGTTTTTGGAAAGGCGAGTATCAAACGGATAAGATATCTGCGTATCAAACCTTATATACATGTATGTTAACTATTGCAAAGCTTAGTGCGCCTATTGCACCTTTCTTTATGGATCGCTTGTATTTAGATTTGAATTCAGTGACCAATAAAGAAACCTTTGAAAGTGTTCATTTAGCGGATTTCCCATCCGTAAACACCTCTTTAATAAATAAAGATTTAGAGCGTAAAATGGAACAAGCACAAACCATTTCATCACTCGTATTATCGTTAAGAGCGAAAGAAAAAATTAAAGTTCGTCAGCCGTTACAGAAAATCATGATTCCTGTGAGTTCGGCGGCTCAAAAAGAAGAAATTTTAGCCATTGCAGACTTAGTAAAACACGAAGTCAATGTGAAAGAAATTGAATTATTAGAGGATGCTTCTGATATTTTAGTAAAACAAATCAAACCAAATTTTAAAACGCTTGGGCCTCGTTTTGGGAAGGATATGAAGTTAATTGCAAATGCAATTAATAACTTGCAGCCAAGCGACATTAAACAAATTGAAGAAAATGGAGTTTTAGCTATTGAAATTAATGGAAAAAGCATTAATTTGGAACGCAGTGATGTAGAGATTACTTCTCAAGATATCGAAGGTTGGTTGGTAGCCAATCAGGGTGCCACAACGGTTGCCTTGGATGTTACAATATCGGAGACATTAAAAGACGAAGGGATTGCTAGAGAATTGGTCAATAGAATTCAAAATTTAAGAAAAGATTCTGGATTTGATGTTACCGATCGTATCGAGGTTTTTTTGCAAAAAGAGGCACATATTGAGAACGCTATAAAGCAAAATTTAGACTATATAAAATTAGAAACATTAACGGAGGAGCTACAAGTCGTAGCGCAACTTGACAAAGGAATAGAGGTGTCTTTTGACACGATTGAGACCAAGTTGTACATCCAAAAATCCAAATAATTATGTCCATTGAAAATACAAGTAGATACTCCGATGAAAAATTAGAAGAATTTAGAGCCCTCATTCATCAAAAAATTGAGAAAGCGCAGCACGATTTAGAGTTAATCAAAAGCGCTTACATGAATGACTTAAACAACGGAACCGAAGACACGTCTCCAACATTCAAAGCTTTCGATGAAGGCAGTCAAGTGATGAGTAAAGAGTCTAATTCGCAGTTGGCGATTCGGCAAGAAAAATTTATTAGAGATCTTAAAAATGCCTTGATTCGAATTGAGAATAAGACCTATGGAATTTGTAGAGTCACCGGAAAACTCATTAACAAAAAACGCTTGGAGTTAGTGCCACACGCCACTCTAAGTATTGAGGCTAAGAATATGCAAAAATAAGATGTCTAAAAAACAGACATTTTTATTAATAGTACTTATTCTTTTAATAGATCAAGCCTCAAAAATATACATTAAAACACATTTTGAGCTCGGTCAAGAATTTAAGGTTTTTGATTGGTTTAGACTGTTTTTTATTGAAAACGAAGGGATGGCTTGGGGTGCAAAAATCAGCGATGTTTCTTCTTACATCTCTGATTCAACTGCCAAATTGTTTTTAACTGTTTTTAGAATTTTCGCTGTATGTGGCATCGGATATTGGTTACACCAAAGCTTTCAAAAATCGGCTTCTAAAATCCTCATTATTGCTTTAGCATTAGTGTTTTCTGGAGCACTCGGAAATATTTTTGATTCTGTTTTTTATGGGATCTTATTTGATGGTAGCCTGGGGCAAACAGCGACTTTATTTCCTTCACAAGGTTATAGTAATGTATTTCATGGAAATGTTGTAGACATGCTTTACTTCCCCCTATTTAAAGGCTATTTCCCAGACTGGTTGCCACTTATTGGTGGACGCTATTTTTCTTTTTTTGATCCTGTTTTTAATATTGCTGATATGGCAATAAGCACCGGAATTGGTCTGCTACTGGTGTTTAACAAAAAAGTATTTCCGAAGCCTTCAGTCGATTAAAACGTATACGTTTTATGAGGTGTAATGCAATAATCTAAAGGGATATCGTGGGGCTTAATATTTTCTATTTCAGCGTCTGCTTCAAAAAATGAAAGCCCAATTTTTAAAGTATCTTTTGAACAGTTTTTTAAAAACCCATCGTAAAACCCTTTTCCATACCCAACCCGATTTCCTAATTCATCAAAAGCCATGAGCGGAATAAACACCACTTCAATTTGTTGGTCACTTATCGCAATGCCATTCTTGGGTTCTGGGATGTTCCATCTGTTCAATTCGATACCCGTATTGTCTTGCAGTAATACATGTGACATCGTTTTCGCTTCAAAGTTAGTTTTTGAGAGTACAATATGTTTATCTTTTCCAGCAAGAACAGATAAAACAGGTTCTGTTTCTACTTCGTTTAAAGATTTAATAGTCAGAAATATATGAAAAAATGAACGATCCCATATCGGGAGTTTAAGTACATGATTTGCAATTTGAAGACTACAATCTTCTATTTTCTTTGTGCTTAAATTTGATCGAAGTGTTTTGTATTTCGCTCTTAATTCTGTTTTTTTCACGCTGCTAATATTCTTTATGTTGTACCTCTTTCAATATAGGTTATAATCGCTTTTGCAATATTTTTGTTTGAAACGTCTTCAATTCCCTCAAGTCCAGGCGTAGAATTAATTTCCATCACTAAAGGGCCTCGATTGGACTGTAAGATATCGACGCCACAAATGGGTAGTTTTAGTTGCCTAGCCGCTTTAATAGCAAGTTCAATTTCCTTATCACTCAATTTATGGTATGTATAGCTTCCACCTCTGTGAAGATTCGATCTGAATTCGCCTTTTTTTCCTTGTCGTTTCATTGCGCCAACAACTTTATTATCTACGATAAAAGCTCTTAAGTCTGCCCCTTTGGCTTCGGCAATATATTCTTGCACTAAGGCTCTCGCTTCGAGTCCATTAAATGCTTCTAATACAGACTCAGCGGCATTTTTAGATTCTGCTAAAACGACGCCAATTCCTTGAGTTCCCTCAAGTAGCTTAATGACTACAGGGGTACCACCAACCCGATCAATTACGTTTTCTATATCGCGCGAGTAATTGGTAAATACGGTTTTTGGCATGTCGACGCCTGCCTTGGAAAGGTGTTGAAAACTTCGCAGTTTATCTCTCGATTGGAGAATGGCATTTGAGGATACAGTCGAAGACACATTCATCATTTCAAACTGTCTGACCACGGCACACCCATAATAAGTAACGGAAGCTCCAATGCGTGGAATGATTGCATCCACATAATCGAGATATTTATCTTTATAAAAAATAGCCGGTTTTTCTTTTTCAATAATCAAATCACAATCCAAGGGATCAATGACTTCAACCTGATGATGTCTCTGTTCAGCTTCCTCGACAAGCCTTCGAGTTGAATAAAGATTTATATTGCGTGAAAGTATTACAATATTCATAAGAAAAATGGTGTTTACTATTGCAAGATACTAAAAATGCAAATTCCATTTTTACAATCGTTAGAATTAATATACCTTTGAATTAATGACGCATTCTAATATAGAACTTCAACTACAAACTTTACCAAATACGCCTGGTGTCTATCAGTTTTACGACGCTTCGGGTGTAGTAATTTATGTAGGAAAAGCTAAAAACTTAAAAAACAGAGTTCGTTCCTATTTTAACAAAGTCCATGATTATGGAAAAACAAATGTTCTTGTAAAAAAAATAGTTGAAATAAAACACATCGTTGTAGAGACCGAAACAGATGCGTTGTTGCTAGAAAACAACCTTATCAAAAAATACCAACCTCGTTATAATGTTCTCTTAAAAGATGATAAATCCTATCCATGGATCTGTGTTAAAAACGAACCATTTCCTAGAGTGTTTCAAACCCGTCGCGTTATCAAAGATGGATCTGAATATTTTGGACCTTACACCAGTATAAAAACGGTTTACACACTTTTAGATCTTGTTAAAGGCCTCTTTCCATTGAGAACTTGTAAATACGATTTATCAAATGAGAAAATAATCAGTCAGAAGTATAAAGTTTGCTTAGAATACCACTTAGGAAATTGTAAAGGCGCTTGTGAAGCCAAAGAACGCGAGGCTTCTTATTTGAAAAATATAACAACGATTCGCGAAATTTTAAAAGGAAATTTTAAAAATTCAATTTCAGTTTTTAAAGCTCAAATGAAATCGTTTTCAGAGAATTTAGAGTTTGAGGCGGCTCAATCTTTAAAAGAAAAACTACAAATTCTCGAAAACTATCAAGCCAAATCAACCATTGTGAATCCAAAGATTAGTAATGTTGATGTATTTTCAATTGTGAGCGACGAGAGCTATGCATACGTCAATTTTTTACAACTTTCCTACGGCGCAATTATTCGATCGCACACGATGGAGTTGAAAAAGAAACTTCAAGAAACGGACCAAGCGTTGTTAGAGCTTGCTATTACAGAAATGCGTCAACGATTTGCACTAAAATCCAAAGATATTTACGTGCCTTTTGAAGTGAATTTAGGGACTGGTTTCAAAATCACGATTCCCAAGGTAGGAGACAAAAAACAATTGATAGATTTATCATTACGAAATGCTAAATATCAACGTCTAGAACAATTAAAACAGGTTAAAATCACCGATCCTGACCGTCATGTGGAGCGAATTATGGCGCAGATGAAATCGGACTTGCGACTTTCAGAAGCCCCGACTCATATCGAATGTTTTGACAACTCAAATATTCAAGGGACTCACCCCGTTGCAGCTTGTGTGGTTTTTAAGAATGGTAAACCTAGTAAAAAAGAGTATCGCCATTTTAACATAAAGACAGTGGAGGGGCCAGACGATTATGCGTCAATGACCGAAGTGGTATATCGACGCTACAAGCGGTTATTAGATGAGAAACAACCCTTGCCACATTTGATCATAATAGATGGTGGTAAAGGGCAATTATCTGCTGCTTTAAAGAGTTTAGATGATTTAGATCTTCGTGGAAAAATTGCGATTATCGGAATTGCAAAACGTTTAGAAGAATTATTCTATCCAAACGACCCAATTCCCTTATATTTAGACAAAAAAAGTGAAACTCTAAAAATCATACAACAACTTCGAAATGAAGCACACCGTTTTGGGATCGAACATCATCGTAATAAACGCAGTAAAACAGCCTTAAATTCGGAGTTAGAGTCGATCGCCGGAATCGGAGAAAAAACGATTGTAGAGTTATTAAAAAAATTCAAATCTGCACAACGTGTTTCATTTGCAGCATTGGATGAACTAGAACAAGTTATTGGGGTGTCAAAAGCCCAAATTATTTATAATTATTATCAAACTAAATCAAGTGCGTAACCTACTAATCATACCATTTATTTTCTTATTCTCTTGGGGGTTTTCTCAAGAAAAAGAAGTTAAGAACCCGCGAGTCGGGTTGGTTCTTAGTGGTGGTGGTGCTAAAGGATTAGCGCAGATAGGGGTATTAAAGACCTTAGATAGCTTGGGTGTTCGCGTCGATTATATTTCGGGCACAAGTATGGGATCCGTCATTGGGGCACTGTATGCGTCGGGTTACACAGGTAAACAATTAGATTCAATCGTTAAGAAGTTTGACTTTCAGACCATAATCAATGATGAAGTACCGCGAGAGTCAAAAACTTTTTTTGAACGGAAGAATGCCGAAAAATACGCACTTTCACTTCCGGTAAATAATTTTAAAATTCAACTGCCTTCTTCCATTTCTAGGGGACAAAACATGTTTAATTTATTTACGAAACTAACATTAAACGTTTCTGGAGTTAATGATTTCAGTAAACTCCCCATCCCTTTTTACTGTATCGCAACCGACATGCAGACGGGTCAAGAAGTCGTATTAAATCATGGTAGTTTAGCACAAGCGATCGCTGCGAGCAGCGCCTTGCCCACACTTTTTCAGCCAATCACATTAGATGATAAATTATTGATGGATGGTGGAATCGTAAACAACTATCCAATTGAAGGTCTAAAATCTAAAGATTTGGATGTGATTATTGGGGTTGATGTCCAAGGGCCACTGCTAGATACAAACCGTTTAAATTCGGTTTCAGATATTTTAATTCAAATTAATAATTTTAGTGCCATTAAAGAAATGAAGGCCAAAGCCAAATTTACAGATATCTATATCCATCCTAATGTCAATGAATATTCCCTTATTTCGTTTGAAGACAAAAACGAGATTATTAAAAACGGGGAAACTGCTACTGAAAAGTTTTTAGACGAATTAAAAGCCATTGCAGCTGCTCAAAACTATCAAAAAGAGGCGATTGAAACGCCTCATTTTGATGAAATTAAAATTAATAAAATCGAAATCACAGGGAATGAAAAACATACCGCCTCCTACATATTAGGGAAATTAAGGTTTCGAAGGAATGAGATGATTACTTATGACGATTTTAGTAAAGGCGTTAATAATTTAGTGGCGACCAATAATTTTGATAGTTTTTTATATAAATTTTCACCATCCGATCAAGGCTATGATTTATATGCGAAAGTTATTGAATCCAAAAACACAACGTTTGTCAAACTTGGACTCCATTATGATCAATTATATAAAAGTGCCGTTCTATTAAACCTTACCAAAAAACAACTGTTACTTAAAAACGATGTATTGTCTTTAGATTTTATCCTCGGAGATAATAGCCGTTATAATTTTGACTACTATATAGACAAAGGCTTTTATTGGAGCGTAGGAATGAACTCTCGTTACATAGGGTTTACTCATTCTACAGATCCATCAGGGTTGATTAACACTCTTAACTATCCCTCAGTCGATAAAATCCAGATGTCTTTCAGCGACTTTGCACATCAGTTTTTTGTTGAAACGCTTATTAAAAAGGACTTAGCGCTAAAAATAGGATTAGAGTTTAAGAACTTAAAGATCACAACTACAGACAATTCGTTTTTGGCTATTTTTGATAACGCAGAATATAAATTTGAAGACAGTAACTTTTTTAGTGGTTTTGGATCATTGAAAATTGATACCATTGATAATAAATATTTCCCGACGAGGGGATTCCTGTTTGAAGGTGGATTTCAATACTATTTTGCATCTTCAAATTCCAACGGAAATTTTAACGATTTTTCAATTGTGAAATCACAAATGTCCAAAGCATTCAAAATTACTAATCAGTTATCACTCAATATTGGAACAGAAGGTGGCTTTATTTTAGGAGATAGTAGCACGAAGGCACTTCATTTTGGGTTGGGGGGCTATGGTCAAAATTATTTCAATAATTTCTCCTCCTTTTATGGCTACGATTACTTAGCACTTATAGGGGATAGTTTCGTCAAAGCGGATACTACAGTTGATTATGAAATTATAAAGAACCATCATTTTAATATATCTGCTAATTTCGCCAACATTGGAGAGGGTATTTTTTTAAATAACGATTGGATCCAACCACCTTCTTACGGAGGCTATTCTGTCGGATATGGTTACGAAACAATTTTTGGGCCGATAGAAGTCAAATATAACTGGTCTGATGAAACTAAAAAGGCCAGTTTTTTTGTAAACGTAGGGTACTGGTTTTGATGTAGTTGATAACGACATCTAATGCGTTATTTTTTTTGGAATAATAATTGCAAATTTGTTCTCAAATATTATGCTATATCGATCAAATAGTAGAATTTTATAACATTATATGAAACGAGCATGTTCGGAATTTTATCACCCATGGAAATGATTAATAGCGAACAGCACGGGTCCGATAAAAAGAATAAATATAAACACATGAAAAAAATTTTATTTTTAGTGTTGCTTTTGGCAAGTATGGGCTTTTTAAATGCCCAACAAGATTCCTCGTTTGAGGCAGGCGAATGGCTAAAGTTTAAGCTTAGCTATAGTGGCTGGATGAAAGCAGGAAACGCAACTCTTGAAGTTTCAGAAACGACCTACGCTAATAAGCCAGTTTATAGAGTGGTTGCGAAAGGCTGGACAACAGGCCCTATTAAGTGGGTTTTTAAAGTTCAAGACCATTACGAAAGTTATTTTGATAAGCAAACAGGGGCGCCTTATAAGTTTATTCGTGATATTGATGAAGGCGGTTATGTGAAAAATAGAATTATTGAGTTCGATCATAGCAACCAAAAAGCATATATTACGGACTTTAAAGACAACACAAAAACCTCAGTGGATATTGGAGACAATGTTCAAGATTTAGTCTCTGCTTATTACTATCTGAGAAATAATTATCAAACGGAAACAATACAGATAAACGATATTGTAGCGCTAGATATGTTTTTTGATGACGAGACGTTTAAGTTTAAATTAAAATATTTAGGGAGAGAAACCATTCAAACGGCCTTTGGGAAAATTAAATGTCTAAAATTTAGACCCTATGTGATGGCTGGACGTGTGTTTAGTGAAGAAGAAAGTCTCACGCTATGGGTGAGTGCCGACGCAAATAAAATTCCATTGAGAATAAAAGCCGACCTAAGTGTTGGTTCTTTACGCTCTGATTTAATCGCTCAAAAAGGGCTAAAACATCCTTTTGAAATTCAATTTTAATGAACAAAAATTCAAAAACCGACCAATTATCAAATAAACTGAAGGATAAATATCAGGCCATTCGCCAAGACCCAGACGTTCATTTAGAAGGCTTATTATATAGTAAGCCGATCACGTATTGGGATTATATACATACCGATGCCCTTCTAAGTTTACAAATTCAACGGACAGAATTCCCCGACGAGATGGTGTTTATTAGCTATCATCAAATCAATGAGCTTGTTTTTAAGATGATTCTTTGGGAGATTCGACAAGTCGCAGAAGCATCCCCCTTGAGTTTGTCGTTTTTTAAAAACAAACTCATGCGTATCAGTCGTTATTTTGATATGCTAACAACCTCATTTGATATTATGAGAGACGGTATGGACGTGTCACAATACAATAAATTTAGACAAACACTCACCCCAGCAAGTGGTTTTCAAAGTGCTCAATATCGACTTATTGAATTTGCGTCTACAGAGCGTATCAATCTTATTGATGTCAGATTTCGTAAAAAAATAGATGCAAATACGTCTTTTGAAGAAGCGTTCGAACATTTATACTGGCAAGCCGCTGGAAAAGACTTTAAGACGGGTCAAAAATCAATTCTATTAATCAACTTCGAAAACCGTTACAAAAACGAGTTTAAGACGTTCATGGAAGCCTACACTTCTAAAAACTTATGGTCAAAATTCAAAGAGCTTCCTGAAGAACATCAAAAAGATGAATCACTAATTGCAGCGATGCGCCATTACGATTATACAGTCAATATCACCTGGGTTATGGCACATTACAATGCCGCCAAACATTATATTTTAGGAAAAAACGGAGATGGCGTCGCTACAGGTGGAAGCGATTGGCAAAAATATATGCATCCAAAATACCAAAAAAGAATATTTTTTCCTGAACTTTGGAGCAACGATGAAAAAGATAATTGGGGACATGCAGTGGAAGGACTATAAAAAATATTTTAAAACAAGATATTTCCTTTATGGATTTATGATTATCAGCTTTTATAGCATTCTAAAAGGATGTTCAAGTGATGATTTAGTGGAGGCTGAGCCAGAGGTGATTGTCGAAAAAGACGATTATAAATTTGGATACAACCTAACTAACTATCGGGTCGTTAATGATACGATTAGGAGTGGTGACAGCTTTGGTGTGATCTTAGAACAACACCATTTGTTTTATCCACAAATACATCATATCGCTGAAAAAACAAAAGAAGTTTTTGACGTTCGTCAGTTAAGAATTGGAAAGCCTTACACCGTTTTATATGACAAAGGTGAGGCCCAAAACCCTTTAATTTTCATCTATCAACCCAATAAAATTGAATATGTAGTCGTTGAGTTTTGTGATTCAATTATTGCATATACAGAAAGAAAGTCCGTTAAAGTTGTCGAAAAAGAGACGTTTGGGTTCATTCAAAGCACCCTCTCTGAAACCATGGAGGATCAAGGTTTGCCTACCCAACTGATTTATGATATGTCTGATGACATCTACGCTTGGACCATCGATTTTTCTAGACTTCAGAAAGGCGATAATTTCAAAGTGATTTATGAAGAACGTTATGTAGACGATTCTATATACGCAGGGATTGAAAGCATTAAAGCTGCTTTTTTTGAACATAAAGGCGAATCGTTTTATGCGTTTAATTATATGAATTCGGATTCAAAAAACAGAACCGATTATTTTGATGAAAACGCAAAAAGCCTTCGAAAAGCCTTTTTAAAAGCACCGGTACAATTTAGCCGCATTTCTTCAAGATACAATTTAAAACGAAAAATAGCCTACTACGGAAACAGAGTTCGACCCCACAAAGGAACGGATTTTGCAGCCCCAATAGGCACGCCTATTTTAGCCACTGCAAACGGTACTGTGACGGCCTCTACACGAAAAGGAGGCAATGGAAAATATGTCAAAATCAGGCATAACGCCACTTATAGCACCCAATATTTACACATGAGCAGACGCCTGGTGAGTGTAGGCGATTACGTCAAACAAGGAGATGTCATTGGGAAAGTTGGGATGACCGGAAATACCGGAGGCCCACATGTGTGTTATCGTTTTTGGAAAAACGGCAAACAAGTAGATCCATTCCGTCAAAAATTACCAGATGCAAAAGCATTACCTTTGCGATTAAAGCCCGATTATCAGGTATTTATCGCGCCACTAAAACAACAATTAGACTCTATTAACTAACCATATTAAAACGAGCCAATGGCATTAAATTCAATAAACCCAACTCAAACTAAAGCTTGGGACAAATTAAAAGACCACTTTGAAGCAATCAAAGACGATCATATGAAAACATGGTTTGAACAAAACCCTGGGCGAGCGGATGAATTCACAATTAAATGGGACGACTTTTACGTCGATTTCTCAAAAAATAGAATGACTTCTGAAACCATGCAACTTTTCAAAGAATTAGCGGAAGAGATTAAACTTAAGGACGCCGTTTCAAGTTATTTTGAAGGGGATACCATCAACCAAACAGAAGGTAGAGCGGTGATGCATACAGCGCTTCGTGCGCCAGAAAACTCCAAAATTCTTGTGGATGGTGTTAATGTTATTCCCGAAATATATAAGGTCAAGGCCTTAATGAAAAACTTTTCGGATGCTATTATTAACGGCACCAAAAAAGGATTTTCTAACAAAGCATTCACCGATGTTGTGAATATCGGAATTGGTGGTTCAGATTTAGGGCCAGCCATGGTGGTCGATTCGTTGGCTTTTTATGGCAATCATCTAAAACCACATTTTGTAAGCAATGTCGATGGAGATCATGTCAACGAAGTCTTAAAGACGCTTAATCCAGAAACAACACTGTTTGTGATTGTCTCTAAAACATTTACAACGCAGGAAACATTATCAAACGCCACAACAATTAGAGACTGGTTTTTAAAACACGCCACTCAGGATGATGTGGCAAAGCATTTTGTAGCAGTTTCAACAAACACGGCCAAAGTAGAAGCCTTTGGAATTGAGGCCTCCAATATTTTTCCGATGTGGGATTGGGTAGGCGGACGTTTTTCACTTTGGAGCGCCGTTGGTTTAAGCATTAGTTTGGCAGTTGGGCATGACAATTTCGAATCCCTTTTAGAAGGCGCTCATAAAATGGACACCCATTTTAGGGAGGAAGAATTTGAAACAAACATTCCAACAGTACTCGCATTTTTGAGCATTTGGTATAATAATTTTTTCGAGGCAGAAAGTGAAGCTATAATCCCTTACACTCAATACTTGAATCAATTTGCGACCTATTTACAACAAGCCATTATGGAAAGTAATGGTAAAAGTATTGACCGATCAGGAAATGAAGTTGGCTACGACACAGGGAATTTAATTTGGGGCGAGCCCGGAACCAATTCTCAACATGCCTTTTTTCAGTTGATTCACCAAGGAACTAAATTGATTCCTGCAGATTTTATAGGGTTTACAAAATCGTTGCATGGCAACAAAGACCATCAAGACAAGTTGATTTCTAATTATTTTGCCCAAACAGAAGCTTTATTAAATGGTAAAACAAAGGATGAGGTGGTCGCAGAAGGGACTGCCCCAGAAATCATTCCTTTTAAAGTGTTTGCAGGGAATAAACCCACAAATACCTTACTTATTAACCAACTAACTCCTGAAAGCTTAGGAAAGCTGATTGCGATGTATGAACATAAGATTTTTGTTCAAGGCGTGGTTTGGAATATCTATAGTTTTGATCAATTTGGAGTTGAATTAGGTAAACAATTAGCAACAAAAATTTTACATGAAATTAATACCAGCTCAATTACCAAGCATGATGCTTCTACCTCCAATCTATTAAACCATTACCTAGGTAACAATTAAATTAAAGTTATAATATTTTGTTAATAATTTAGTTAAAGTTTTTAACTGAAATATAGTTGTATGCAGCATAACAATAGTTATTTTTGTTAAACTAATTTAAAACGTTAACAAACATAATTAAAGTTATGAAAAAACTTACACAGATTTTATCTATTGCCTTGATGGCATGTACGGTATCAGTTGCTGCACAAAGCACTGTATCAGGTACAGTTATCGATGCTGGACAACAAGTGCCTTTACCAGGTGCTACGATTGTTGAAAAGGGGACGTCCAATGGCGTTTCTGCTGATTTTGACGGGAATTTTACATTCAACACTAAAAACGCATCTGGAGAGGTTGTTGTTTCTTATGTTGGGTATGTATCAATGACTGTTTCTTTTTCAGGAAACTTGGACCTCGGTTCAATGGCACTAGAAGCTAGTGAATTTGGTTTAGAAGAAGTTCAAATTATTGCTTCTGTAGCAGTGGACAGAAAAACGCCAGTAGCGGTTTCTACACTAAAATCTGCTGAAATTGAGCTCAAATTAGGAACTCAAGAATTTCCAGAAATTTTAAAATCAACGCCAGGAGTCTATGCGACCAAAGCAGGTGGTGGATATGGTGACGGTCGAATTAACCTTAGAGGGTTTAGTTCTGAAAACGTTGCGGTAATGATTAACGGAATTCCAGTAAACGACATGGAAAACGGTCGTGTCTATTGGTCTAACTGGGCTGGTCTTGGAGATGTGACTTCTTCAATGCAGGTGCAAAGAGGCCTTGGAGCTTCTAAAGTAGCGGTCCCATCTATTGGTGGAACGATCAACGTGATTACAAAAACAACAGATGTTGAAACTGGAGGGAAAATATTTACTTCTATCGCCAACGATGGCTATGAAAAACTTGGGTTGTTATATTCAACTGGAGTTATGGATAGTGGTCTTGCAGCGACTGTTTCTGCAGCAAGAACAACTGGAAATGGATATGTCGATGGAACAGAGTTTAGCGGCGTTTCTTACTTCCTGAATCTTTCTAAAGAAATCAATGACGCTCACAAAATCTCATTTTCTGTATTTGGCGCTAAACAACGTCATGGTCAACGACAAAACAGACAATTAATTCAAACATTCAGAAATTCTGAAAGAGGAAGAAAGTTCAATGCTGATTGGGGTTACAAGAACGGACAAGTTACACACCAAGAAGATAATTTCTACAACAAACCTCAAATGTCTTTAAACCACTATTGGACAATTAGCGACAAAACAAGCTTATCAACTGTTGCTTATGCTTCCTACGGAACTGGTGGTGGCGGTGGAACTGCTGGAACTAACAAATTTACATTTGAATCTAACGGTCAAAGTGATTACCGAGATGGATTATACGGCGCTATAAATTTTGATAAAATTGTAGACGAAAACATTGCCAGTGGTGCAAATGGTTCTGAAACTATTTTAAGAGCGTCTCATAATGATCACAACTGGTTTGGGGTCTTGTCAACGTTAAAAACAGACTTAACGGATGATTTAGTCTTATTAACTGGATTGGATTGGAGAGATTATACAGGAAAGCATTACCAAACAGTTACGGACTTGTTAGGAGGTCAGTATTTCTTTGATGATAGCGATGTAAACAACCCAAATGCAGCATTGCAAGTTGGTGATAAAAGAAGTTATAATAACGATGGAAACGTAGGCTGGTTAGGCGCTTTTAGTCAATTAGAATATGATGTGAACGAAGACTTTAACACGTTCATCTCTTTAGCAGTTTCAAACACTTCTTACCAAAGGGTTGATTACTTCAAGTTTTTAGATTCGGATCCATTACAAACGACTGATACTTACAATTTTCTAGGGTACAGTGTTAAAGGGGGTGCAAATTATAGAATAGGTCAAAAACACAATGTTTTTGCAAACGTAGGGTACTTCGAAAAAGCACCAGAATTTGGCGCTGTATTTTTAAACAACGGGAATCAAAATCTTAATAAAGACGCTGAAAACCAAAAAATTACAAGTTTTGAGTTAGGATACGGATTTCGTTCAACGAAATTATCTGCCAATGTAAATTTATATTCTACAGCTTGGGAAGACAGAACAGAAACACAAAGTTTCCGTCAACCTGACGAAACCATTGCTTATGCTAATATTTTAGGGGTAAATGCAATTCACACTGGAATTGAATTGGATTTTGTTTACAGAGCCACTGACAAATTAAGAATTACAGGAATGGCCTCTTTAGGAGACTGGAGATGGGATAGTAATGTAGCAGACGTTGATATCATTGATGAAGATCAAAATGTGGTAGACACTGTAAACTTATTTATAAAAGATTTACATGTAGCGGATGCCGCTCAAACAACAATGGCTTTAGGGATTAATTATAAATTAACGCCTAAAACACGATTCGTGATCGATTACAATTACTACGCGGATCTTTACGCGCAATTTGACCCGAGTGATAGAGGGACACAAGGAGCACCTGATGCATGGAAAATGCCTGACTATAGCTTGTTTGATACCGTGATCAGTCACACCTTTGATTTCGGACCTTTTGAAACAACTTTAACAGCTCGTATGAACAATGTGTTTGATACAGAATATATTTCTGATGCCAATGACGGATCAGGTTCAACAGCCAACACTGCTTTGGTTTACTATGGTTACGGAAGAACATTTAGTATCGGAGCAAAACTTAACTTCTAAAAAATAAGATAATGAAAAAAATAATTTATTGTTTAGCAATTTTAGGAACAACCTTTATGGGTTGTGAACCTAATGAAGACATCTATAACAATCTTGATTCAGTTGACAATCCAGGATTTGATTATATTCAAGCGGTAGAGACTTACGTCTTTACTACGGAAGATTACGAGCTTTTTGAAACTGAATTAAGCGAAGAGGAATTTTTTGAAACACAAGCGCAAGCAGATCAATTAATCCCTGGCTTTTTAGCGGATAAATACCCCGTATGGGGAGAAGGCTCCTTAGTAAATGTGACTTACAACTTATTTGATGAAACAACATTAGAGGTACTTTCTACGACAGAGACCTTATCAAATATAAATCAAGTTGATGGCTATTTAGCGAGTACTTACGAAACTGCAGAAAACGGAACTTTTGTAGAGTTAACGTATAATGCGGATGTATTATCGTATGAATTATCGGAAGGTGATTTTGAAAAAATCGGGAATGCCTTAAGTTCTTCTTATCCTGAAGCGGCTTCAAGTGCAGCAAATTACTCAAACTTTGATAGAAGATCAGATAGAGATGCGTATTGGTCTGATGGAATGATTTTAGAAGGTATTAACGAGTTATTAAGTGGTGAATATAGTGCAGGACAAGTGGTGGCTGTGACGTTTGCTATTTATGACGGCGGAACTAATTATTCTGAATCATTTACGGTTCAATACACTGGAAGCGGATTCTCAAAATTAGATGTTGAGGTTTCTGGAACATCTGCTACAGAGTACACTTTAGGGTCATCTGATTATGATACAATAGGAGATGCATTAGCAGCGTCTTACCCTGGCCCGGCGGATAATGCCTCAAGTTATGGAAGTTTTGATGTAAGAGATACATCTGATAACTACTGGAGTGATGCTATGATTTTAGAAGGGTTAAATATTATTTTACCAACGGCAACAGAAGGCGATATATACGCTGTAACCTATAAAATCTATAATGGTTCTGTTGGCACACAAACGATGACGTTATTATATACCGAAGGTGCTTATATCGCAAATGCAACAATTGTAGAAATAACAACAGTCGTGGCTAAGAATGCTGGAGATTGGGAATTCCCTTATGTATTTACAGCAAAAGACTACGATGCATTCGGGTTTAATTATCCAAACTTTGGAAGTAGTAGTGTTTATATTATTGATATTTTCTTAGAAAGTTTATATCCATATGCTGAACAAGGCGATGTTGCCATGGTACAATATGCTTATTACGCGGGATCCGCTTCAACAAAATATGGACATAGTATTTTTGATGGCGACAAATGGACTTTAACGCCAGATGTTATTGAAACTTCATTTCAGTATGGTTTTGAAGATGGCGCATGGTTACCAGACAATACCATTAAATATATGTTATTAGATGCTGATGTTGACTTAATCTCGAGTGCGTTCATTGATATCTATCCTGGACCTGCAGACAATGTCGGTTACTTTGGAAGTTTTGACAGAAGAAGTGGAAGTTCAAACTTCTGGTCTGACGAAATGTTATTGGAAGCAGCTAATGTATTATTAGACGCAAGAGATCCGAGTGCCGCAGAAGGCCAAAAATATGCTCTAAATTTTGTAGTTTATACTGGATCAACTGGTATTGAAAGCAAAACGGTGATTAAAACGGGTGGTGTTTGGTTATATAAAGAATAATCAATCTGTCATTCTAAATTTAAAAGCCTCTTAGTTTACTAAGAGGCTTTTTTTTATCTTCACCCAAAATTTAATAAACTAAAAACGATATATCATGATCAAAACAATTCATTCCTATTGGGCTTACCTAGTACTCGTTGTACTCGTATTGGCCGTTTTTAAATCGCTAGTGGGCTACTTTGGTAAAAAAGACTACGATGCCAAAGCCTTTCGTGTCGCACTCTTTACGTTGATCGTTTCACACATTCAATTATTGATTGGATTGCTGTTGTATTTTACCTCGTCCCGATTTGGTCTTTGGAGTGACTTAGGCGTAGGTGAAGTGATGAAAAATGCTAGCATCCGCCTATATCTTGTAGAGCATCCAACGATAAATATTTTAGCAGTTGCCTTGATTACTATTGGGTACTCTAAACACAAGAAGAAACTTATTTCGGGGCCTAAATACAAAACGATTGCAGTGTTTTATACCATTGCTTTGTTATTAATCCTCTCCAGAATTCCATGGAATGTATGGCCAAACTAACCCATAAAAAAAAGCAGCCAATTGGCTGCTTTTTTTATGAATTAAAGTATTTTAAAGTCAATGATTAGTCCACTTGTCGAATCACATGCACATAGACCGGAAAGTGATCGCTGTACCCATCGATGAATTTTCCATATGAAAAACTTCTAAAAGGATAGCCCTTGAAACGTCCGTCTTTGTTTAAGAGATAAGGTTTATTGTAAACGCCCGCTTTATAAAATCGAAACGAGGAAAAGTCTTTATCTAGTAATGGTTTCGTCATTAAAATTTGATCAAACAAAAACCAAACACCGCGGTAGGCATTCGTTCCACCTCCATTTTTATAAATGGTTTCCATCGGATTGTAAATGCCTTTTAAGCCAACAGCCTTTTTCTTTCTTTTAGTTTTGAGAACTTTCTTCAAACTTTTATTGGTTGGATTGTCATTTAAGTCACCCATTGTAAAAATCTTTGCATAGGGATCAATCGATTGTAGTGAGTCTGTAAGGCGTTTGCTGAGTCTTGCTGCGGCCTCTCGTTTGGGGCTACTCTTTTCTTCGCCTCCACGTCGAGAAGGCCAGTGATTTACCATCAAGTGAATGAGGTCTCCTTCGAGATACCCACTAACCAAAAGTTGATCTCTGGTATGATCGGGTCTATTTTCTTCAGCGTTGAATAAATTTAATGTATGCGTACTCGAAGCTATCGGGTCAAAAAGTGCCTTTTGATACATCAGCGCCACATCAATTCCACGTTCGTCAGGTGAATCGAAATGGATAATGCCATAGTCTTTGTCAACTAATAAAGAATCATTCGCAAGATCTTCAACCACAGATCGGTTTTCAACTTCTGCTAAACCAATGATTGCAGGAGTGTTTTTGGACACATCGGCACCAATTTCAGAAATCACACGCGCCATATTTTTGACTTTTTTGAGATAGACTTCCTCACGCCCAAATTTAAGCTCCATGATTGGACTGGCTTCGTCATTCTTGTTGGGATCGTTAATGGTATCGAAAAGATTTTCAACATTATAAAATGCAATCGTATGTACTTTAAATTTTTTGGTATCCTGAGCGTCAATCGTGCCAAAACTGACAATGAATACCAACACAAAGAGAGCAATTTGTTTGAGGGTTAAAACCGTAATTTTTTTCATATCTAATTTAGAATAATTGGAATTTTTTTTAAAAGTAGATATTTTTTGTAAATTAAGGCCGTCAATTATTGTTAATTAACCCCAAATCAACAATGAAACACCTTAATATACTATGTTTAACAGGCTTTTTAGTATCATTTGCGGCCCTAGCTCAACAGACGATTGTTAGAGGAAGTGTAAACAACTTAACCTCAAACCAACCGCTCCACGGAGTTCATGTTGAATTTGAAGAATCGTTATTAAGCACGGACACAGATACTGAAGGTGTGTTTGAGTTTTCGTCCAATATCCCAATTGGGGAGCACATCTTAAAATTAACCAAGCCAGGCTATCTTTTAGCACGCTATCCTATTGTGGTTTATGAAGGTCAAACGCTTGATATTCAAGATATGGTGATGTCTGTAGACCCTTCAAATGACGACTTGTTTACCATTACCCTAACAGATGATGAATTAAATGACGACAACAGTGGTGTTGATAATATTTCTGGGTTATTAGGATCGTCTAAAGATATTTTTCAGCGGACAGCCGCTTTTGAATTTAGCACATCGTTTTTTAATGTACGGGGTCTAAATTCCGAAAACGGGATACTATTGATGAATGGCATCGATATGAACAAACTATCCAATGGGAGACCACAATGGAGCAATTGGGGAGGGTTGAATGATGTCCTTCGGAATCAAGAATTAACCTCTGGACTCGCCGCATCTTCCTATAATTTTGGGGGCGTTTTAGGGTCCACAAATATTAATTTAAGAGCGTCAGAGTACCAAAGTGGTCGTCGGATCACCTATTCATCATCGAACCGAAGTTATACCAACAGACTTTTGGCGACCTATGCATCGGGACTTGTAAAAGGGGGATGGTCCTATGTGTTTTCACTGGGAAGACGTTGGGGAAATGAAGGGTATCAAGACGGAACCTTTTATGATGCGAATTCCTTTTTTGGGGCGGTCGAAAAGAGAATCAACAAGAATCACAGTCTAAATTTTACGGCGTTTTACACCCCCAATAGACGTGGAAAGTCATCCCCAAATTCACAAGAAGTGTACGATTTGAAAAACATTAAGTATAATGAATATTGGGGATATCAAGACGGGAGAAAGCGAAATTCGAGAGTAAAACGGATTTCAGAACCTGTAGTGATGTTGAATCATTATTGGAATATTTCAGATCGTTCAAAACTCAATACAAATATTGCCTACCAATTTGGTGAACTAGGAAACAGCCGTTTGGATTATGCAGGAGGCGCCAATCCAAGTCCAGCCTACTATCAAGATCTACCCAGTTATTTTTTAGCAAATTCTGGAGGCCCAGATCTAGCAGGCGCGTATGAGGCTTATCAAAATTTCACGTCGGAGGGTCAATTAGATTGGAACCAAATGTACGATGCCAACATCACAAACAACACCAATGGGGATCCTGCGGCCTATGTGTGGTATGAAGATCGAAATGATGACACTCAACTCACCCTTAACACGATTTTTAAATCTGAACGATCAGATCACCTGGTTTTAAATGCGGCCGTCCATTACAAGCGATTACAATCTCATAATTTTGCCGAAATTTTGGACATGTTAGGAAGCACCACAGGCTATTTAAACATTGATTCTTTTGATCAGATTCAATTGAACTTAAAGAACCCCAATCAAATCGTAGGCCAAGGCGATATCTTTAAATATAACTATAATTTAGAGGCAAAAATTCTTGGCGGGTTTGCACAAGCGCAGTTTACTTATAATAAGGTTGATTTTTTTATCGCCGCAAGCATCACCAAAACAGACTATCAAAGAGAAGGCTTCTATCAACATGAAATATATGTGGACAACTCCTATGGAAAAGGCCCCAAAGTCAACTTTACAGGCATCGGTACAAAAGGAGGCTTGACGTATAAGTTTTCTGGAAAGCATCTGTTTACAGCAAACGCAGGCTATTTATCCAAAGCGCCCACACTTCGAAATACGTTTTCTAACTCGAGAGAAAATCACGCCATCATTGGAGCGGTTTCTAAAATCGATATTACAGACGAAAAAACGACCTCTTTGGATGTTAATTATAGATACAGATCCTCAACTTTAAAAGCGCGTTTGACCGGCTATTATTCACTCATAAAAGACGCCAACGAAATTTCCTTTTTTTATGCAGATGGACTCAGTGGCGTTTTTGGAGAATCCGCTTTTGTGCAAGAGCTCTTGCAAGGGGTCGACAAAAAACAGTTAGGCCTCGAGTTTGGAATTGAAGCACAAGTGACTCCAACCATTGCCTTAAAAGGCGCCCTTTCAATGGGTCAATTCACCTACAATAACAATCCTAATTTAGTGCTCACTTCTAGTAGTTTCCCTAATGGATTAAACTATGAGGAGGCCAATTTGAAAAACTATAAAATTGCTGGCGGTCCTCAACGTGCAGCCTCTATCGGATTTGAGTATCGAGACCCTAAATATTGGTGGTTTGGGACCACGGCTAATTTTTTCTCAAATGCATATCTAGATATCTCCTCTCTCACACGTACTAAAAACTTTTACCTGGAGACCGATGGATTTCCTTTTCCAGATTATGACCCAACACTAGCCAGAGCCTTGCTAACGCAAGAAAAATTTGACAGTTATATGGTGATTAATGCCGTTGGTGGTAAGTCATGGAGAATTGGCAAAAAATATCTAGGACTGTTTGTGAGCTTAAACAACTTACTTGATATAGAATACAAAACAGGTGGTTTTGAGCAAGGGCGGAACGCTAATTATCGATCCCTTAAAACCGATGTCAATCAACCAATACGTCGTTTTGGTCCGAAGTACTGGTATGGGCGTGGCGCCACCTATTTTATGAATCTAAGCCTAAGATTTTAAAAACAAACTAAATTATAATACTATGAAAATCATGCCTCTTAAAAACTATCTCACAGCCCTTTTATTTAGTCTTTCTTTAGGGGCATGTGTGGAAGATTCTGATTTTTCGGTTCCCGAAAGTTTAGGAACCGAAGAAAATGAAGTCCTTAATGAAATTTTAAAACAAATAGATACTGGCGCAATTCAACTCGTCTCAATCTCTGAAGTAAAATCCATGTACAAGAGTTTTTGGAAACGTCCTTTTCAAGTGGATACAGATATCATGGTCAAAGCCTATGTAACGTCTTCGGATCAATCCGGAAATTTTTATAAGGAACTTTACTTACAAGACAGTCCAGAGGCTCCAACATCGGGGATTAAACTAATTTTAAACCTTTCAGATTCGTACAACCGGTTTAATAAAGGTCGTGAGGTTTACATTCGATTGAACCCACCAACGCCAACCAATTACCCAAACGGATTATACATCGGCGAAGAACGTCTTGGAAATAAGGTGATTACCATAGGAGGCGGAACGGAAACGAAACAATACGGCACCACGGTCACATCCCTGTCCGAAAATCAAATAAATACGTCTGTATTTAGATCCGAAAAAACTTACAAAATCACACCCTTAGTGGTTCAGATATCGCAGCTATCTAAAGATCATATTGGGTTATTTGTACAAATTGAAAATGCCGAATTTGAAGAGAACCTCAATGGAGAACGCTATTTTAATCCCTCTGAAAACTACGATACGAGTCGAACCATACAAACTTGCTCCGGAACAACCTATTCAACTTTTGATCTCGAAACGAGTTCTTTTTCTAGTTTTAAAAATGAATTGTTACCCACTGGAAATGGCACTGTCGCCGGAATTATTTCGAAAACCTATGATGGAAGTCGTTTGGTGCTTGCATTAAACACCACCGACGATGTGAACATGAACGACCTGCGTTGTTCGTTATAGGTTTAACAGGCTTTTTATCGCCATTTGTGGACTTAGCTCATCAGAGCTTAATCTTACCACCACTCCCAATAGTTACGGTTTTGACTTTCTTCGTGTTAAATATATAATTTGTGACTCCTTAAATTAATCGATTTCTTCACGGAGTGTTTTCTTAATATCCTGGATTAAATCATTTTGAATTGCAATGGTCTTATTTAAAACATGCATTGCGTTTAAATTCTCTAATTGTTTAGAGACCATCTTTTTCAAATAAGCTTTGGTGTGTTTTTCGCTCATAACGGTATGTTTAAAATATTTTAAAAAAACCTTAAAAGGATCATATGATGCTTTAAAAGCATTTTTAGAACACTAAAAATATTCAATTAAATATTACAAAGCATAAAATAACACCTAAGTCATTAAAAATGAAGTTATTATATTTAGCCATTAACAGTAATATTTATCTAAAATTATGAAAACCCAAACAGCCAAACAAATTACAGACGCAAATCGCAAAGCCATAAAAGAGGGTTTATTTCCGCCCTACACCAAACAGCAGCACGCCGCCGCCAAAGGTTTTGACCACGAAGATATAAGATATTGGAACTTTTGTTTAAACAGCATGGAAGCCTACACCAAAAAAGAATATACCGATTTCGAAGGTTGCACCCCTCTAGAGTTGATATTGTGGAATAGGATTTTACCCGAAGCCGAGCAAT
>CAJQLD010000014.1 GCA_905479095.1 uncultured Flavobacteriaceae bacterium | reverse complement strand
GCTTCATCTGTACAGGATACGGAAAGTCCGACACATATAAAAAGGCATACTATTTTTAAAAAAACAACTTTCATAATCTTAAATTTACAGTTAATTGGCGGATGTAATTTACATCAAAAAATTATACAAGAACCAAAATGAGTTGAATTTTGTTCATTTTGTATAAGGAATCTACCAAAAGCGTCTTATTTTTGCGGTATGATTGAAGATAAAAACCAAGAAAAAACAGCCCTTAGTAGTTTAGGTGAATTTGGATTAATAGACCATTTAACCAAACAATTTACAGACAAAAACAGTTCTACTATTAAGGGGATTGGCGATGACGCTGCCATATTAGATTTTAAAAATAAATCGGTGGTGCTTACAACGGATTTATTAGTGGAAGGCGTTCATTTCGATTTAAGTTATATGCCTCTAAAGCATTTGGGGTATAAAGCAGTGATGGTCAATTTATCGGATGTGTATGCGATGAATGCAAATGCGACACAAATAACGGTTTCGATTGCAGTTTCTAATCGATTTTCACTCGAAGCCCTCGAAGCTTTTTATGAAGGAATTCATAAAGCTGCTGAGGTGTATGGTGTGGATGTTGTTGGAGGTGACACCACCTCTTCTACGACGGGTTTAATGATTTCTGTAACCGCTCTTGGAGAAGTAGATTTAGAGACGGTTGTAAAACGAAGCGGAGCAAAAGCAAACGATTTGTTAGTTGTGAGTGGGGATCTTGGAGGCGCTTATTTAGGATTGCAGGTTTTGGAGCGTGAAAAAGAAGTGTTTAAAGTGAACCCTAACAATCAACCGGATTTGGATGGGTATACATACATCATCGAGCGTCAATTGAAGCCCGAAGCCCGAAAGGACATCGTGAAACTTCTTAAAGATCTTGAAGTTGTACCAACGTCTATGATTGATGTGAGCGATGGTTTATCTTCTGAAATTATTCATTTATGTAAACAAAGTGAAGTAGGATGTGACCTCTATGAAGATAAAATTCCGTTAGACCCACAAGTCATTTCAACTTGTGAAGAATTTAATATGGACAGCACAACCGTTGCACTGAATGGGGGCGAGGACTATGAGCTTTTAATGACCATTTCTCAAGAAGATTTTCCAAAAATTAAAGCCAATCCAAACTTAACGGTTATTGGATACATGACAGATTCAAGTACTGGAATGAATTTGGTGACGCGAGGCGAAACCAAAATCCCGATCACTGCTCAAGGATGGAACGCGATGAGTTCAGATTCTGAGTCATAAGTTTTATTTCCAACGAAAACTTTCCATCAAGTGTTTTAAATCTTTTTGGATATAATTGACGGCTGGAAGTATGGAATCATAGTTGGGCTTTGTTTCAAAATAAAGCGCTCCTGACACAAAATGCCGTGTACTGTCGGTTACATAAAACTGAGATTGTGACGCCACATTTCCTTTAAGTTCAAAAAACATTCCATACAAGTTTTGCGCCGTGTTCTCATAGTTGCGTTCAGAAATTTCATCCGCTACTTGTACGTGTTTTTGAGTCATCTTCCTTGCGTCAGATATGTATTTTTCGACATTATCGTTTACTTTTTTGTAATTGATAAAAACAGAGGCTTTTAATGTTGGGTACCGAAGAATAATCCCCTGAGGGATATTGTTTTTCTTAGAGATCGACAGTTGAGCGAGATTGTTTGTTTCAATCTCAAACGGTAAATTTAGTTGACTTTCAGAATAGGATGCTTTTGGATACTCCAAACTCAAAAATGCTTTTGGTTTTGGAACCATTATTTCCTCACAAGAGAAACACATAAATAAACATAAAAGAACAGCGAATGGTTTCATTATTGTTTAAGATTAACTTTTAGTTGTTTGATCCGTTTATTGCTAAGCACCTCTACCGTAAAAGTGTATGTTTTAAATTTAATTTCACTGTTTACTTTTGGGAAACTTTTTGAAATTTCAAGGACAAATCCGGCTAAGGTTTCTGCTTCGCCTTTTTCATCTTCAAAAACAGATTCATCGTCTAGCTTGATAATTCTATAAAAATCTTTTAGAGTGGTTTTGCCTTCAAAAACATAATTATGAGCATCTAACTTTGAGTAAATTAAATCATCATCATCAAATTCATCACTAATATCTCCTACAATTTCTTCAATGACATCTTCCAGTGAGACCACACCTGAAGTACCGCCGTATTCATCGACTACGATTGCTAAGTGAATTTTTTTCTCTTGAAATTCGACCATGAGGTCGTCGAGTTTTTTATTTTCTGGCACAAAAAAGGGCACTCTTAATAAAGTTGTCCAGTCAAATTGTTTTTTTTGAAGATGAGGTAATAAATCTTTCACGTATAAGATCCCTACAACCGCATCGATACTTTCATTATACACAGGGATTCGAGAGTATCCATGTTTTATGATTTCTGGAATTATTTTTGAATATTCGATCGACTGGTCTAGGGCAAAGATGTCAATTCGAGGGCGCATAACTTGCTTGGTGTCTGTGTTGCCAAAGGATACAATTCCTTGTAGTATTTTTTGTTCTTCTTGAGTAGTGTCTTCCTCACTAGCTAACTCAAGGGCTTGGGATAAATAATCAACATTTAAACTTGATTTTTGTTTCCCCAATTTTTTATGAATGCCCAAAGTTACTTTTTGCATCGGGATGCTAATCGGCGAAATAATCACATCTAAAACTTTTAAAGGATAGGCCATGAATTTTGAAAACTTTAGATTGTTTCGATTGGCATATACTTTGGGTAGAATTTCACCAATCATTAAAATCAAAAAGGTGATTAATATAACTTCAATAAAAAATACTATGTCAATTTTAAAAAGTCCTAAGTTTAGTTCCGAATCAATCCCATCAAATAGTTTTTCACTTAACGAGGCAAATAAAATGACGATGGCAATATTTATAAAATTATTTGCAACTAGAATAGAGGCGAGTAATTTTTTTGGTCGTTTTAGAAGCTCAATAATAATCTCAAACGATTTTGATTTTGTTTCTTTAGCATCGTCTAAATCTTTTTGTGTAAGTGAAAAAAGAGCTACTTCAGCACCAGAAATGAGGGCAGACGCAAGCAAAAGTATGACAAGAGCTATGCTGCCAGTGAGAAGCGTAGAATCGAAATGAAGTAATATACTAAAGGGTTCAGGGTCCAATTATAAAATTTTAGTGGAACAATTAAAATGGAAGGTCGTTGGGTTGTTCCTGAATTTCTTCAGGCTTCGCGGGGTTAGTTTGAGGGGTGGAGTCTGCTGCTGGTTTTGCAGCGTCATTTTTGGCTGTCAAAAATGTAAAATCAACACATTGAATTTCGGTAGAATACCGGTCGTTTCCTTTGTCGTCTTGCCATTTTCGAGTCTTTAAACGTCCTTCAATATAAACTTTGTCTCCTTTGTTGAGGTATTTCTCACAAATTTCGGCAGCTTTGTTTCGCACCACAATATTGTGCCATTCTGTGTTTGTAACTTTTTCGTTTGTTTGCTTATTTGTGTAAGTTTCATTGGTGGCCAATGGAAAACGGCCAACACAATTTTTATCATCAAAATAATGCATTTTCACAGCATCTCCAAGATGTCCAATGAGCATTACTTTATTTAAGGTTCCAGACATAATAGCAAAAATTAGATAGAATAAGTTGAGTTTAATTTAATGATATAAAGATATCTAAAAATTACAAATGCTCGTGCTTAAAGTTGAAAATTATTTATAAACCGTTCGATAACAATTGGTACAGGAAGGGTTCCGATATCGGACCATTTTATGCCATTTTTAGTGGATTTAGTGGTATTGATGATCCAAAATTTAATATGGAGTTCCTGATGTGATAGTTTGTGAATAATGTCAGTCGTGTTATAAAGTGTTATTTTTTTATGTGAGACCTCCAATTTATCAGATAATTCTGGGTGTTTCAAAAACCCTTCCTCCGATATTGGCGATGGAGTTTCAATGAGTGGAAATTGGTACAGTTGCTGCCAAATTCCTTTCTCGGTACGTTGTTCTAAAACCGTTTTTTGGTCATTGGAATTCATCACTAGAAAGTTGAAATACTTTTTAGTAATCTTTGTTTTTTTGAGTTTTACCGGTAAATTCTTAATCGAACCAGTTGCATAGGCACTACAAGAGGCAATCAACGGACACGCACTACAGTTGGGAGATTGGGGCTTACATTGACGCGACCCAAATTCCATAACGGCTTGGTTGTAATCGCCTAAATATGAGGGTGGTAGTAACGACTGCGCCAGAGATTTAAATTGCTTGATGCCTTCAGTACTATTAATGGGGGTGTCAATGCCAAAATAACGAGCCAAAACACGGTATACATTGCCGTCAACAACAGCAACCGATTCTTCATAGCAAATAGATGCGATGGCACTCGCCGTATAATCGCCAACGCCTTTTAGGTCGAGTAGAGAGTTGTAGTCTTTTGGAAAAACGCCTTTTAAGTTTTCAGTAATATGTTTGGCGGTATAGTGTAGGTTTCGTGCGCGTGAATAATAGCCAAGGCCTTGCCAAAGGTTCAAAATTTCTGTTTCAGAGGCATTTGCAAGCTCCTGAATAGAAGGGTAATTGGCTAAAAAAGCTTCATAATAAGGGAGTCCTTGTTTGACTTGTGTTTGTTGTAAAATAATTTCTGATAACCAGATATTATAGGGGTTTTTAGAGGTTCGCCAAGGCAAATTTCTTTTATGTATTGAATACCAGTTAGTTAATGTTGAATGAAAACTCATTTTGAAATTGGTTGAACAGCAAAAATAATCTTTTAATATATTTAATTTTAATTCTTTAGGCTTGAAATATTGAATATAAAATACATATATTTGCAAGCCTATTAAAAAAACATTAATTTAAATACTATAAAAAATGACTAAAGCTGAAATTGTAGCTAAAATTTCCAACGATTTAGGAATTGAAAAAGGAGATGTACTGGCAACTGTTGAATCTTTTATGAGCGAAGTTAAAGGATCGTTAGAGACTGGTGAAAATGTTTACCTTAGAGGATTTGGTAGTTTTATTATTAAAACGAGAGCCGAAAAAATTGGTAGAAATATTTCTAAAAACACTTCAATCAAAATACCCGCACACAATATACCCGCTTTTAAACCTTCTAAAGTATTTGTAGAAGGCGTGAAGTCGAAGGTTAAAGTAAACTAAATATAAACTAATTTTAAAAATGTACATTTATGCCAAGTGGTAAAAAACGTAAAAGACATAAGGTAGCAACGCATAAGCGTAAAAAAAGACGTAGAGCTAACCGTCACAAGAAGAAGTAATTTGAAAAAGTAGCATACGCTACTTTTTCGATTTATTTTCGAAATGTTCTTTGATATCAAATTCGTGCTAAAATTCGGTTACACCTTGCTGAATACATGAATTTACCGTATTAAATCCTGTCAAATCTTAGTATAAACCTTTTGGTTTCATACTTAAGATTATACTCCTATAGTCATCTATGGGAATGAATCAAGAAAAATATTTTATAATCCATCTGTACATTCGTGTATGGATTAAATTAACACATATGAATAAAGAATTAATAATTCGATCCAATTCAGACAATGTTGATTTTGCCTTATTAAAAGATGGAAAACTAATTGAATTTCAAAATGACGAAGATAATAGCAAATTTTCTGTTGGCGATGTGTTTTTAGCCAAAGTAAGAAAGTCTGTTCCTGGTCTCAACGCTGCATTTGTTAATGTAGGGTATCATAAAGATGCATTTTTGCATTACCATGATTTAGGGCCAAAGCTTCCAACTCTTATGAAATTCATGAAACGTGTAAGCACAGGTAAAGTAAAAGATTACTCTTTAAAAAACTTCGCTTTTGAAGAAGACATAAAGAAAGATGGAAGTATTGACGATATTATAAAGTCAAACCAATCTATTTTGGTTCAAATTGCAAAAGAACCAATCTCAACAAAGGGGCCAAGAATTAGCTCCGAAATCTCTCTTGCTGGCCGTTATTTGGTACTCGTTCCTTTTTCAGATCGCATCTCAATTTCTCAAAAAATTGAAAGTAGAGCCGAAAAAGAACGCCTAAAACGCTTAGTAAGAAGTATTACTCCTAAAGGATTTGGAGTCATTATCAGAACTGTTGCAACCGATAAGAAAGTCGCAGAACTCGATAAAGATCTTCAAAATTTATACCAAAAATGGGAGTCTATTTGTAAAGCAATTCCTCGCGCTCATACACCAAGTAAAGTACTCGGTGAAATGAACAAAGCGTCCTCTATTCTTAGAGACATTTTCAATGATACCTTCACAGGCATCACGGTCGATGACGATTTGCTTTTTAATCAAATTAAAGATTATGTCCATGAAATTGCACCTCACAAAAAGGATATTGTGAATTATCACAATCCTAAAACACCCATTTTTGAAAAATTTGGGATCGAAAGACAAATTAAAACTTCCTTTGGTAAAACCGTATCAATGGCTCGTGGGGCCTATTTAATTATAGAACACACAGAAGCACTTCATGTGGTGGATGTCAATAGTGGAAATCGTTCTAGTAAAGAAAGAAATCAAGAAGCGACTGCTTTAGAAGTCAATATTCTTGCGGCAACCGAACTCGCACGCCAATTTAGATTGCGTGATATGGGCGGTATTATCGTTGTAGATTTTATTGATATGAACAAGGCTGAGAATCGAAAGAAACTCTTTGATCATCTTAGAGATGAGATGAAAGACGATAGAGCCAAACACAAAATATTACCTCCAAGCAAGTTTGGGTTAATTCAAATTACAAGACAACGTGTTCGACCAGAAATGAACATTAAGACCAAGGAAGCTAATCCGAATGGGTCTAATGGCGCTGAAGTGGAAGCTCCGATTGTTTTGATTGATAAAATTAATCACCAGCTGGATCAAATTATGAAAAAAGGCTATAAAAAAGTGACTTTAAACACACACCCTTTTATAGCAGCCTTTATTACAAAAGGCTTCCCATCCATACGTTCAAAATGGTATTTTGAACATAAAAAATGGGTTAAAGTAATGCCAAGAGATGCTTACACATATCTGGAATTTCATTTTAAAAATGAAAATGGCAAAACCATTAAACTGTAAAAAAAGCCTCGCACTAGCGGGGCTTTTTTTTTGCTCTCTTTTGAGGTTCTGTGAAGTCAGACACTTTGCGCAGTTGGGATGTTTGATCGTTATTTTTAACGACCACACGAAAGGGTTCGTGCGGCAGCGGGTGATCTTTACCAAAGAATCACAACTAAAGGAAAGAGCAAGAAATTAGCCTTAATAGCCGTTTCTAATAAGCTGCTAAAACAGTGTTTTGCAATTGCAAAATCAGGCCATCCCTATGATCCAACTTTTGTATCTGTATGAGAGGTTAAGTAGTAAGTGAACTCTAAAAATAATGAACCAAAAACGGGTAATTATAAAATTATGCCTGGCATACTAGTGTCTAAAATGTATCAAGAAAAGAGTTTTATTTAGCTCAGTTCTTTGTTGTCTTTAGTTTTTTATATCTGTATGAAATATTTTAAAATATTCTTTAAACATAAATTTTCTATTCCGTTTATAACCAGTTAATTCTGTTAATATTTCTAAGTCAATTAAATCTTTAATTAATCTATTCGCAGTTGATGCTGAAATTTTTAAAAGTTCTGAAACTTGCTTTGAATCTGTGATAGGTATTTGAAAAAGTTGTTTCATTAATAATTGTCCATTTTCAATCTTACTTCCTAATTTAGGCAACCTTTCTGTTTCAATATTGTTTTTTAAGGCTATAATGTCTTTAAACACTTGTATCGATTCTTTAGAAGTCTGAATTACACCAACTAGGAAAAATTTAATCCATTGTGTCAAATTACTAGTTAGACGAACGGTCATCAAATTATCGTAATAGTACCCTTTGTTTTTTTCAAAAAAGTCAGATAAGTAGAGAGACGGTTTCTTTAGTACATCATTACTAACTAAATAAAGTGTAATTAAAAGCCTACCAATTCGACCATTTCCATCTAGGAATGGATGAATTGTTTCAAATTGATAATGCGCAATGGCTATTTTTATTAAATGAGGAATATGATTTTCTTCGTCATTAATAAACTTTTCTAAGTCGCTCATTAATTCAATAACTTCTGATTGATGAGGAGGAATGAAAATAGCATCTTTTAATGTTGCTCCTATCCAGTTTTGGCTGATTCTAAATTCTCCTGGAATTTTATGTTTTCCTCTTACACCAGAGAGAATTATTTTATGAGTGTTTTTTATTAATCTGTTTGATATAGGTAGTTTTTCTAATTCTTCTATTGATGTGTTAATCGCTTTTATATAATTTTGTACTTCTGCCCAATCATCTCTTTTTTCGGGATTGATATCTTTTTCTTTTACTAGGGCTTCTTCCATATTTGTTTTTGTCCCTTCAATTCTGCTAGATGTTGTTGCTTCTTTTAGTATATGCATTTTAATAAAGAAATCAACATCAGGAATAATTTGTGAAAAGGCGTTTAGTTCTCCGATTAGTCTATTTGCTTCCGATAATAATTTATTCACTTCTGGAGTTGATATAATCCACTCGTGATTAATTTTTTCAGGAGAAAATGATTTATATTCTAACTGTTTAATATGTTTTCCCGAAATGAAATCTTGTAAATCCATAATTCTATTTTTATGCTTATATACAAATATAATATTTTATATTTTCAATTATGTATTATTATGAAAATAAGATTTTCGTTGTAATCACCAAATACCAAGTTGTAAATGATTGCTTTCTTAATTAAAGACAACGTTTAGTATAAGCGATCGTTTTAATGCCGC
>CAJQLD010000013.1 GCA_905479095.1 uncultured Flavobacteriaceae bacterium | reverse complement strand
GCTGGTTAAGCACCAAAACCCGTATTAATTATAGCCATTGTTCGCATTTCGTTATTTTTTATTTTTTTTAATAGACTGTTTTACAAGACTTAAAATATATTCCAAATTCTCGTCATCTTTGATTTGTATTTCAAAATCTCCATTTCCCCAGTGTCCAGTTGTTGAAACATCTCTTGTAATTCCTTTTGAGTCGTCAAGTTCTCCTATGCTCATATTAATCCACATTTTCAATGCTTTTTTCTGCGGTAAAATGTCAATTACATTTCTACCAGCAACAAAGGCAATATATTTCTTTTTTGGCTTGATTTCAAGATTGTCTAAATTCTGAATTGCATTTTTGAATTTTTCGTAGAGTTCTTTTATTTCTTCACTTACATTTTCTAAATGCTCTTGTTCTGAATAGACTTTTATTTCTTTAGCAACATTGTCAATCGTTTTATCTGCTTTAGATATTGTTTTAATACTTTCTTGTGTTCCAGCCTTTTGAATTTGTTCGTAAGAAACCGTTGTGTTTTCAAATCTTTTAACTTCCCACAATTCAATCGGTAAATCTTTGAAATTTATTGCTTCTCTTTGGTAATTAGTAAATGCGGGTGAAACAAATAACACTCTCGATTGCGACCAATCTACGTCAGTCCGTTTTAATTTTTTGTCGAGATTTTCATTAAATTCTAAAATGAAGTCCGCTTTATTGTTTAGCATTAATGACAAGTAGGCGTAACCTTGGTCAATTACACTGAAATTTTTGTCTCGTTTATATTCAATTATTACAAAAGCATTCGCTTCTTTATCAAAAGCAAGAGTGTCAATTCGAAAGTTATTTAAGGCAAATTCAGATTTCACAAATTCAAGTCCGAAAATGGTTTTCAGGTTATTCTCCGTTAATTCTTGGATTTCCTTTTCAAGTCGAAAAGGTTTTTCTTTTATGTACTCTAATTTTTTTTCTATTTTGTATAATGCCATTTATCTTCTCAGTTTTTTAATGAATGCCAACTACTGTATATCGGTACTAGTACCGATATTTTCTTTATGTTTGTATATTAATTTATTACATTCAAAATACTTATAATCAGATATTTAATAGCTTTTTAAAACTTTCTGACCCTCTTAATTCAGAAGTATAACAGCCTTGGCCTTTAATTTTGAAGGTCCTAAAAACCGCTAAATAGGGCGGATATCGGAACACCTCCAAATTATATTTAAAGTAAAATAAGTGCTTACCGCAGATTCAATTGGTTATGAAGATTATGACTTAGGGTCCATCAACACTCAAATCTACACCAATTTTTTAAATATCAAAAAAACGCCTCGTTTTTTTATAGATAAATCTGAAATTTTATGTTGTAAAACTATTTTTCTTATAGTATATTTGTAGCGTAAATAAAAGTATATACTATGTTTGATTTTGATCAGTATTTAGGATTTTTAGCATTTTTATCCATTTTAACCTTAGGGTTTTGGTTAATGATTTTCTTATTGACTTTTGCAATTCCGTATTGGGTTGTAGGGTCTGCTTTAGAACATTTTAAAGAAAAAAGAGACGCTAAAAAAGCAAAAGCGGAAGAAGCTTAAGTATTATTCCTTCTTATCAATCAAAATCCAAAACATAACTGTTTTGGATTTTTTTGTTTGTTACCCTCCTATACTACCGCTATAGCCACCACGGCCAGAACGTTTTTTCTTCTGATTAAAACGGTAGGTAAAGGACAGTGCGTAAGAACGCACTCGCCATCGGTAATAACTGTCACTGTAAAACGTGGGAGTTGTCGACTCTAAATTTCGTCGTTGCGTATTCAATACATCATTAATCGTAAAGGTAATAGAGGCTTTTTCTTTGAACAGGTCTTTACTAAATGCCATATTGGAGGAAAACATGCCTTCTCGTTTGTTGACAGCATCAATTCTGGGCGCTGTGTAATTCAAAGTTGTTTGCCATTCAATGTTACCAGGAAAAGTATATTTATTACTGAAACGAAGGATCCAATTTAAATTTTCAGAATCATAACTCAATCCTTTATAGTCCCCGCGAATAATGGATTCATAGAGATTGAAATCCACATTTACATTCCATTTTTTAGTGGGGCGATAGGTCAAGGTAAACTCAAACCCATATTGGTTGTTTTCAGCTAAGTTAATAGGACCTCTACGGATGATAGGAACCGTTTCGCCATCAATCTCCACTTCTTCGCCAGTATCTTCGCTTACATAGGTAAAAACATCGGTTGCTTGCTTAAAATACAAAGAGGTATTGAGCGTTAAAACCCCAAGTTTATTAAGATATCCGATGTCAAATCCATTTGAATAACTTGGAGTGATGTTTGGATTGCCTTTAAATAAATTTGTCGCACTTGTTCTGGAGGGGAAGGGATTTAAAAATCGGGATCGTGGTCGACTAATCCGACGGTTGTATCCTAAAGTCAAACTTTGAGTGTCCGAAAATTCATAGCCTAAATTCACTGTTGGAAATAATCCAATATAAGTATTGGTTGTATACTCATTAGAACTCAGTTGTTGGATGGTCACTCGGGTTGATTCCATTCGCAAGCCTAATAAAAAGGAGAATTTATCTTTTAGCTTGCTTCCATATTGGGAATAAAGCGCATTGACCTCTTCTTTATAAATCAATATATTACTGACATCTGTATCCAAAACAAAATTGTCATCTTCAACAAATTCTAAGGAATAATCGATTCTATTTTCAGTAAAACGACCGTTATAGCCTGCCTCAAATTGACCGTTTTCACCCAATGGAAGTGTGAAATCGGATTTGATCAATAGGCGTTCTTGCGCCTCTATGGTCTGGACCCGTTCGGCGACCTCAGAATTATTATAAATGATAGAGTTTTCAATATCAGAATTATTTTCAGCTTGAAAATCAAAGGTCAAACGGTGGTCGCTATTGCCGTGAAATTGTGTGTCAAAATTCACAGAAAATTGTGTGGTTTGATCGGTTTCAGATTCGGGGTCATAGCGCAAGGATTCATTGACGAGCACTCCGGAAGGATCTAAGGTCTCAGCTCGGTTATAAGTCTCATTAGTATTGTCACTTTTACTTGCTAAAAAGGCGGTTGTTAAGGACGTCGTTGGGTTGATATACCATTCGATTCCTGTGTTGGAGTTAAACCCTTTTCGAATGCGTTCAAACGTTCGGTATTCATTCCGAAATGTATTTGGATCGTCTTGAATAAGAATCCCATCGGCATCAAATTTGGTGTTAAAATATTCTGTTTTGGTGGTCGAATTTCCAGGGTTATTTCGGTATGAATAGCCAGAGGTATTAAAAATATTTACAGCTCCAGTACGGTAATTAATATTTCCCGAAGCCCCTAATTGATCGGGGTGGCCCGCATTAAGAATGACCGCACCATTCAATCCAAGAAGTTTGCTTCGTCTCAAAATGATGTTTAAAATTCCTGCGGTACCTTCGGCATCGTAGCGTGCTGAGGGCGAAGTGATCACTTCTACTTTTGCAATGGCCTCTGCGGGTAATTGTCTCAGGGCGTCAGAAGCGTTTAAACCTACCAATCCAGAGGGTTTTCCGTTGATTAATATCCGAACATTTTCATTCCCTCTCAAGGCAACATTCCCTTCAATATCCACCGAAACTGAGGGAACATTGTTCAACACATCACTGACCGTTCCACCTCTAACGGTGAGATCTTTTCCAACATTGTATATTTTTTTGTCTAATTTTATTTCAACCGTCGTTTTTTCGGCAATAAGATCAACAGCATCTAAGGCCTGAAGGTCTTCTTCAAGACTGATCACTCCTAAATTTATGGTTTGATTCAGGTTAAAATTTAATTTTGAAATCGTTTTAAATGAAAAATACTCGAAAGAGATATCATAAACGCCTTTTGAGATAGAAATACTAAAATTTCCTTGTGGATCGGTGATTCCACCGCCAATGATTTTATTTTCAGTCTTACTAAAAAATGCAATGGTCGCATATTCAAGAGGTTGCTGGGTTTGCTTTTCTATGATTTTTCCAGTCACCACAAATTCATCCACCACTCTTTGAGCCATTAAAGAGGTATGAGAGATGACTAAAGCAAATGTAAATAAGAGATACTTATTCATAACGATTGGTTAAAATTGTTTACAAAAGTAACCTGTGATATGGATTGTATTGGTTAAACTTGTGTTAAATAAAACAGTGTAAAAGGGGCTTATAAAACTTCAAGAATTCGTTCTTTTGGACGCCCAATCACCCCTTTGTTATTATGGATTATGATAGGGCGTTCTATGAGTTTAGGATGTGCCGCCATGGCATCAATCAATTGTTGATCTGATAATTTTTTGCCTTTGAAGTCAGATTTCCATACCGATTCATTTTTTCGAATCAGATCGATGGGAGCGATGTTTAAAATTGTGATGATTTCCTTCAATTCATTTGCAGTTAAAGGATCCGAGATGTAGTCAAGAATGACATAGGGCTGATTAGATTCTTGAACAATTTGAAGTCCTTCACGCGATTTTCGACACCGATTATTGTGGTAAATTTTTATCATAGCGTATCCGTTTTTTCTTTTTGTCCCATCAACATTAAATAGGCTTTTAGAAAAGGGGTAATTTCTCCGTTCATTACATTATCTACATTACCCGTTTCTTTGGACGTGCGGACATCTTTTACAAGTTTGTAGGGATGCATGACATAATTTCTAATTTGACTTCCCCATTCAATTTTCATTTTCCCTGCTTCAATATCTTCGCGCTGTGCCAGTTGTTTTTTGAGTTCAATCTCATACAATTGAGATTTTAACATTTGCATCGCTCTCGAACGGTTGTCGTGTTGTGATCGCGTCTCTGAGCACGAAATTTGAATTCCTGAGGGTTTGTGACTTAACTGCACTTTAGTTTCCACTTTATTTACATTTTGACCCCCAGCACCACTCGAACGTGCGGTGGTGATTTCGATGTCTGCAGGATTGATTTCAATTTCAATACTATCATCGACAAGTGGATAGACATAGACAGAAGCAAAACTTGTATGGCGTTTGGCATTACTATCAAAGGGTGAAATACGGACCAAACGGTGGACGCCATTTTCTCCTTTTAACCATCCAAATGCAAAATCGCCTTCAATCTGAAGGGTCACGGTTTTAATCCCTGCGACATCACCGTTTTGTAAATTGAGTTCGGTAATTTTAAAATTATTTTTTTCTGCATACATTACATACATGCGCATGAGCATATAGGCCCAATCACAACTTTCGGTACCACCAGCACCGGCCGTAATTTGTAACACAGCACTAAGCCCATCCCCATCTTCAGAAAGCATGTTTCTAAATTCGATGTCTTCTAAAAACGTGGCACTGAGTTCAAATTGTTTTTCGACTTCTTCAGCAGTCGTTTCTCCTTCTTTATAAAAGTCAAATAGAACTTCAAGATCTTCTGTATACGCTTGCGCTTTTTCAAAATCGGAGACCCATTTTTTATTAACTCGTAAAGATTTCATGAGCAGCTCGGCTGCTTTGGAGTCGTTCCAAAAATCGGGTGAAAACGTTTTTTCTTCTTCATTTTGAATTTCGATGCGTTTGGCATCTAAGTCAAAGATACCTCCTCAACGCTCCAAGGCGCTCAAAAAGATCTTTTATGTGATCGTGTGTTATCATAGAATTATTTCGAATTACAAAAATAGAATTTATAGTATAGAATTAAAATAATATGTAGTTTTATATCCAAAATAAAATTCATGCAAATAGATCTAAGGAGTGATACAGTAACAAAACCGTCCAAAGGCATGTTAGAGGCCATGATGACGGCAGAATTAGGGGATGATGTCTATGCAGAAGATCCTTCGGTTAACGCCTTAGAATCGCGTGTAGCCACGCTTTTTGGGAAACCGAAAGCATTATTTTTCCCTTCCGGAACAATGGCCAATCAAACAGCCATCAAATTACAGACCCAACCCGGCGAACAATTGATATGTGACAAGTATGCACATGTATATAATTATGAAGGGGGTGGGGTTTCTTTTAATAGTGGGGTGTCGTGCCAACTTGTTGATGGGCATCGTGGCATGATGACCGCGGCGCAAGTTGAAGCTGCGATTAATCCACCTGATTTTTATCACAGTCCACTAACTTCTTTGGTCTGCCTAGAAAACACCACCAATAAAGGGGGCGGCGCTTGTTGGGATTTTGAAGAAATTTTAAAAATTCGTTCGGTGTGTGATACCCATAATTTGGGGCTTCACTTAGATGGTGCGCGATTGTGGAACGCCTTAGTCGCTAAGTCTGAAACGCCTCAACAGTATGGAGAAATTTTTGACACGATCTCGGTGTGTTTTAGCAAAGGACTAGGAGCACCCGTAGGTTCTATGTTGGTAGGAGACGACGCATTGATGAATAAAGCTTTACGGATTCGAAAAATGTTGGGAGGCGGAATGCGACAAATTGGAATGCTTGCAGCAGCGGCTTCTTATGGGTTGGATGCGCAGTTTGATCGACTTAAAGAAGACCATCAAAAAGCCAAAGATATCCAAGAAACGCTTCAAGAGTTAGAGGCCGTTTCTGTTGTGGAACCTGTGGAGACAAACATTGTGATATTTAAACTAAACCCACAGATTCCTCAAGAATTATTTCTAAATAAATTAAAAGCACATGAGGTACTTGTGAGTGATATGGGAGGCGGCAAGTTACGAATGGTCACACATCTCGATTATACCGACGCGATGCATGCCAAACTTTTAGAAATCTTGCGCAAACCTTGATATTTTTCGTATTTTTATAGATTCTTTTTAAAAGTCAATTTTATGAAACATAAGATCCTTTCTCTAATTTTAATATGCTCACTAACTTCCTGTGACACTAAGACAACTAAATCAATGTCAGAATTACCGAATGCTCCATTAGCAAATCAAATCCCTAAAAATTTAACCATCCATGAGGATGTGAGAGTTGATGAATTTTATTGGTTAAATGATAGAGAAAACCCCGAAGTGATCGATTATCTCAATAAAGAAAACGACTACTATAATGCCCACACGGCGCATACCAAAGATTTTCAAGCGTCTTTGTTTGATGAAATGAAGTCAAGAATCAAAGAAGACGATAGTTCTGTACCTTATAAGTACAATGGCTACTGGTACATTACCAAGTATGAAAAGGGGAAAGATTACCCTATCTATACTCGAAAAAAAGAAACGTTAGAGGCTGCTGAAGAGCTCCTATTTGACTGTAATGAAATGGCCAAAGACCATACGTATTTTAGGTTGGTTGGATTGAATATAAACCCAAATAATGATTTGATTTCTTATGGAATAGATACCACAGGCAGACGTCAATATACTTTACATATTAAAGATCTTAAAACCAATAAAGTTTTTAAGGACGAAATAGCAAACACCACTGGCGGGAGTACATGGGCAAATGACAACAAAACCTTGTTTTATACGCTCAAAGACGAAACAACCCTACGTTCAGAAGCGATTTATAAACATCGATTAGATACCGACCCGAAATTAGACGTATTAATTTATGAAGAAATGGATGATACTTTTGGGGTTAGTGTGTACAAAACCAAATCAAAAAAGTATTTAGTGATTGGCAGTTATAGTACGCTGACGACCGAGTATCAGATTTTAAACGCGGATACGCCTGACGGTGATTTTAAGATTTTTCAAGCCAGAACACGTGGCTTAGAATATGGGATCTCTCATTTTGAAGATTCGTTTTATGTCGTTTCTAATGCCGATGGTGCTCAAAACTTTAAGCTATCGAAAACTTCGGAAACTCAAACCGAAAAAAAATACTGGAGCGATGTGATTCCACATAGAGATGCAGTATTACTTGAAGATATTGAGATTTTTAAGGACTTTTTAGTGGTTTCGGAACGTGAAAATGGTTTGAATCATATCCATATAAAACGTTGGGATGGAACCGACAGTTATTACCTCCCTTTTGAAAGTGAGACGTACACGGCGTATACAACCACTAATATTGATTTTGATACGACCATTTTACGATACGGCTATCAGTCCCTTACAACGCCATCCTCTGTGATTGATTTTGATATGGTTACCAAGTCTAAAACCATAAAAAAAGAACAAGAAGTTTTGGGCGGGAAATTTAAAAAAGAAAATTATACTTCCGAACGTTTGTGGGCAACTGCTGCCGATGGGACTCAAATTCCTATTTCGTTAATTCGTCATACAAACACTAAAAAATCTGCCGACACTCCTTTGCTGTTGTATGCATATGGGTCTTATGGAAATACGATTGATCCTTATTTTTCGACAGTTCGAATGAGCCTTTTAGATCGTGGATTTATTTTTGCGATTGCACACATTCGTGGCGGACAGTATTTAGGTCGTCAATGGTATGAAGATGGAAAACTATTTAAAAAGAAAAATACATTTTCAGATTTTGTAGACTGCTCAAAATATTTAATTGAAAATAATTATACCTCTGCCAAGCATCATTATGCGATGGGAGGGAGTGCTGGTGGTCTTTTAATGGGAGCAATCATAAATTTAGCGCCTGAGTTATACAATGGCGTGGTCGCTCAAGTTCCGTTTGTCGATGTAGTGACTACGATGTTAGACGATAGTATTCCACTGACGACTGGTGAATATGATGAATGGGGAAATCCAAATGAGAAAGACTATTATGAGTATATGAAGTCGTATTCGCCTTATGATAATGTGTCCAATAAATTATACCCAAATATGTTGGTGACGACAGGATTGCACGACTCTCAGGTACAATACTGGGAACCCGCAAAATGGGTTGCACGACTAAGAGCTCAAAATAAAAACACCGCCCAGTTATACCTTCAAACCAACATGGAGGCCGGACATGGTGGCGCTTCTGGACGTTTTGAAGCATTGAAAGAAGTGGCTTCAGAATATGCGTTTTTATTAGATCTTGAATCGATTTTAAAATAGATTTAAAAAAAAAATTGTAATATTGATAACGATTTCAAATAGATAAACCTGATTTGGTAAATAAAGAAAAATTAATATTTAATAATGTATTAGAATTAGTGGGGAATACGCCACTAGTGAAGTTGAATGTAGTCACTTCGGGATTTCCGGGAACCTATATTGCGAAACTAGATTCTTTTAACCCAGGACATTCCTCAAAAGACCGAATTGCACTTCATATCATTGAAGAAGCAGAAAAAAAAGGGATTCTTAATCCAGGTGATACTATTATCGAAACCACTTCTGGGAATACTGGATTTAGTATTGCGATGGTTAGTATTATCAAAGGCTACAAATGTGTTTTGGCCGTGAGTTCAAAATCGTCTTTAGACAAGATTGATATGCTAAAAAGTATGGGCGCAAAAGTATATGTTTGTCCAGCAAACGTTGCTGCAGATGATCCGCGTTCGTATTACGAAGTCGCCAAACGAATCCATAAAGAAATTGAAGGCTCTGTCTATATCAATCAATATTTTAATCACCTTAACTTAGAGGCGCATTATAAAAGTACAGGTCCTGAAATATGGAATAAAACAGAAGGAAAAATTACACATTTAATAGCCTGTAGTGGAACGGGTGGAACCATTTCGGGAACCGCAAAATATTTAAAAGAACAAAATCCGGAGATTAAAATAATTGGGGTTGATGCTTATGGATCTGTCCTAAAAAAGTACCATGAAACTCGAGAGTTAGATCCCGGTGAAATTTATCCGTACCGAATAGAAGGACTCGGTAAAAATTTAATTCCTTCCGTCACCGATTTTGATCTTATTGATGAATTTGTGAAGGTAAATGATGAGGACAGTGCACACACCGCTAGAGAAATATCTAAATCCGAAGGTATCTTTGTAGGCTACACTTCTGGAGCCGTTGTACAGGCCGTTAAACAGCTGCAAGAAACGAACGAATTTAAATCGACAGACCTCGTAGTGCTTATTTTTCCAGACCATGGCTCTCGTTACATGAGTAAGATATATAATGACCAATGGATGAAAGATCAAGGGTTTTTTGATCATCAAAAGCAAGTTGCTGCTCAAAGCATCGAATTTATTAAATAACACTTCAAGCCTTTTATTGTTTTAATGCTACAAGAGTCTTTTCTCATAATTGTCTTAATTATTATGTATTCATAATATTATTGTATAATTTTGTAAGGCAAATTAAGATAGAACTATGACAAGAGATTTATTCGACAAAATCTATAAAGATAAAGGCCCATTAGGGAAATGGGCAAGCCAAGCAGAAGGATATTTTGTATTTCCAAAATTAGAAGGTCAGATTTCAAACCGAATGAAATTTCAGGGTAAAGATGTGATTACTTGGAGTATAAATGATTATTTAGGCCTTGCAAATCATCCCGAAGTCAGAAAAGTGGACGCTGAAGCCGCAAACGATTACGGATCTGCCTACCCAATGGGTGCTCGAATGATGTCTGGTCATACCTCACTTCACGAACAATTACAAAATGAATTAGCAGAATTTGTAAGCAAAGAGTCTACCTATCTCCTAAATTTTGGATATCAAGGTATCATGTCTACGATTGATGCGCTAGTTGGTAAAGATGATATTATTGTCTATGATGTAGATTCGCACGCCTGTATCATTGACGGCGTTCGTTTGCACATGGGGAAACGGTTCACCTACAAACATAACGATATTGAAAGCTTAGAAAAAAACCTCGAACGTGCTACTAAAATGGCAGAACATACAGGCGGTGGAATTCTTGTGATTTCGGAAGGTGTTTTTGGAATGCGAGGCGAACAAGGAAAGTTAAGAGAAATTGCGGCCCTAAAAGAAAAATTCATTTTTAGATTTTTAGTCGATGATGCACATGGCTTTGGAACGCTTGGAAAAACGGGCGCCGGCGCCGGTGAAGAACAAGGCGTTCAAGACGATATAGATGTGTATTTTGCAACGTTTGCGAAGTCAATGGCAAGTACGGGCGCTTTTATTGCTGCCGACAAAGAAATTATTGATTATTTAAAATATAACTTACGCTCACAAATGTTTGCAAAATCGTTGCAGATGCAATTGGTTAAAGGCGCTTTGAAACGTTTAGACATGATTAGAACCATGCCCGAACTCAAGCAAAAGCTTTGGATCATTGTTAATGCTTTGCAATCGGGATTAAGAGATCGAGGATTTGACTTAGGAACTACGCAAAGTTGTGTTACGCCTGTTTATCTAAAAGGAAGTATTCCCGAAGCCATGGCCTTGGTCAAAGACCTTCGTGAGAATTACGGAATTTTCTGTTCAATAGTAGTGTATCCAGTGATCCCTAAAGGATTAATCTTGTTGAGGTTAATTCCAACATCGATGCATACTTTAGTAGATGTAGATGAAACTCTAAACGCTTTTTCTGTAATCAGAGAGCGCTTAGAAAAAGGAATTTATAAACGTCTATCAGCTTCAGTTGCAGCAGCAATGGGTGAATGATCCGTTAAAGTTCTTTTCGAAACGTACTTCGCTTTTTAATTAATACGGGATTAAAATCTATCCACAGTTTTTGAATGGCTAAATTGTTCGTTAATTCTGGAGTTCGTCGGCATTCTGTAATCCCTTTTTCTACAAAGGTTTTATGAAATTCACTAAAAATGATGGAGTGGACTCCCTTTTTTTGGTATTCGGGATGTACGCCAATTAAGTAAAAATTCACTTTTTTGGATTGTTTAGCTTTTAAAATACGGAAAATTCCAAACGGAAATAATTGACCATTCGATTTTTGTAATGCTTCTGAAAATGACGGCATTGCAACCGCAAAGGCAATCAGTTCATCGTTTTCATCAACTACAAACTTGATGTATTCTGGATTGATAAAACTTAGAAACTTCTTTTTTAAGAAGTTTTTTTGAATCTCAGTGATTTTCACAAAAGACGATAGGGCCGCATAGCTATCGTTAAATAAATCGAACATTTTATCTGCATACGGCATCAAATCTTTTGTTTTATTAAAACTTAAAGATTTTAGATTATAACGGTCTCTCACTACTTTCTCTAACCTGTTAGAGTTGTCAATTTTAATATCACTAAACTGGTGCTTATGTTCTAAGAATTCTTTTTCAACTCGTAAATTTAATTGTTTCAAATGATCGACATAATAGGGGTGATTATACCATGTAACCATTGTTCCAATTTCATCATAACCGTAAGTGAGCACGCCTACTTTGTCTAAATTAGAAAATCCAATTGGACCTTCCATATGATCTAATTTATGAGTTTTTCCAATAGCTTCAACTTTAAGTAATAAGGCTTTGGTAACTTGGAGGTCATCAATCATATCTAGCCAACCAAAACGCATTTTATGAACCCCCTGATCTTTGATTTCTAACCAATTGGCGATGGCCGCAACACGACCTACAATTTTATCATCTTTATAAGCTAGAAAGAGTCGAGCATCTGCATTTTGCAGTACTGGATTCGTCGCTTTGTTAAATACCTTCATCTCCTCACTTATGATAGGAGGTACCCAGTATTTTGAATTTTTATAGAGAGAGAAAGGGAATTTTATAAACTCTTTAAGTTCCTTTTTTGAAAGTACTTCTTTAATTAAAATCATAAACTATACATCATCAAACCGTTAATTCTCTTACTTTTTATTTTCTTTATCTACATGTCGATCTAATCTGTAGGAAGCTCCAAAATTGACACTCAAAACAGAGGGCGTGTCTTTGGCGTTGAGGGTGATCGCAGTATCCAATTGTATATTTTGATTCCATAAATAGCCTCCTCCAAATCTAAATAAATTATCGGCATAAAAATCACTTTTGATCCCTTGCGTTTCTCCAAAGATCACCCACTTTGGATTAAAGGAGTGGGTTAAGGTAACTATATATTGAAATTCTTGTTGCATGCTTGTGATACGATCCATAATGATATTGGTCACTAAAACCCATCCACCCGGAAAATTATTTTGAGTGATTAAAGCACCACGATAACTTAAACCTTCTACTCCAGGAGCTGTATATGGGTTGTCTGCGGAGTCAAAATTCACCCCGGCTGTAACAGATAATGCTGGGATTAAACTTTTTAGCTGAAAACCTCTGTTGGCATGATAGCTATAAATATTAGGTTTATCGTTTATATTTTTTTTATTAGGATCATAGACCAGATATTTTGCACCTGCATTTAAGGTTTTGAAATTCGACCGCTTATTTTCAACACCTCCTAGTGCGTCGTACGATTGAACATCACTTTGGAAGGTCCCCTGAACATTAAATTCCAAGGCTTCTTTCCAAAAACCATAATGCGCTGCAAAATCAACGCCGTATCCAGAGACTTCATATTTGGGATAAATGGCTCTTTTTTCATTAATAATATAAGGGCCTACTTCTAACTGAAACACTTGAGTCCCAACGGCGAATGCACTTTGTGAGGCGCCTGGACGATTCGAGTTTATAACATCGGTGTATTGTGCATGTGCACTAGGATAGAATCCAAAAACAGTTGTAAAAACAATCAGGTAAGAATAAAATTTCATTTAAAACACTTTTATCAAACCTACATAATTTTTTTATATTTATAATTAATTAGAAGTAATTTCTTAATTGATTTTCACTATTTTTCTTGAAGTGCGAATCATTTTATATAATAATTTATCTAATAAAAATAAGAATTGTATTTTTGAAAAAATAATCTACCGATGTTACAAACTGCGTCTATTATTGGATTCCTTAGAACGATTCTAATTTTTATTTTAGTGTATACTATTTTTAAATATGTAATGCGTCTGCTTGCGCCGTTTATAGTTAAATCGATCGCCAAAAAAGCGGAGGCTCATTTTAGAAACCAATCAGCTCCAAAACCACCGACTCAAAAAGAAGGTGAGATTAGTATTGATAAAATACCAAATTCCAAAACATCTAATAATGATGTGGGCGAATATGTGGATTATGAAGACGTTGAATAAACAGACAAATAATGAATTTTAGCTTAAAACAATTTGGCACACATCTTTTAGTGATTTTAGGCTTTGCTTTGGTTGCTGTGTTGTATTTCAGTCCAGTGTTAAAAGGGCAAAAAATTTATCAAAGTGATATTGTACAGTATACAGGCATGGCTAAACAACAGATCGATTTTCGAGACGTTTATGATGCCGAATCCTATTGGACCAACAGTGCTTATGGAGGTATGCCAACCTATCAACTAGGTGCTAAATATCCTCATAATTATATCAAGAAACTGGACTTAGCACTTCGGTTTTTACCTAGACCTGCTGATTATCTCTTTTTATATTTATTAGGATTTTACATTTTGTTGTTGGTCTTAAAAGTAGATTATAAAGTCGCTGTATTCGGGGCCTTAGCCTTTGGGTTTTCTACCTATTTGATTATTATTTTAGGGGTGGGACATAACTCAAAAGCACATGCAATCGCCTACATGCCATTGGTACTGTCAGGGATTATTTTAACCTATCAAAAACGTTATTTTTTAGGATTCATAGTCACGGCCGTTGCTTCGGGATTGGAATTGGTCACCAACCATCCTCAAATGACATATTACCTCGGGTTTTTAATTTTAATACTAGCCATTTCATGTTTTGTGCAAGCTTATAAATCAAACCAACTGAAAGCTTTTTTTAAAGCTTCGGCGGTTTTGGCTGTTGCTGCGATTCTGGCATTTGGAATGAATGCCACCAATTTATTGGCAACCAGTGAATATACCAAAGAAAGCACACGTGGTCAAAGTGAATTAACGATCAATTCGGATGGCAGTGTAAAAGAACAAACGACTGGCTTGGACAAGGCGTATATTACGCAATTTAGTTATGGATTTTTAGAAAGTTTTAATTTGTTCATCCCAAGATTTATGGGGGGCGGTAATAGAGAAAATCTTGGAAAAGATTCGGAGACCTACAAAGCCTTCAGAGCTTTGGGAGCGACGCCGCTTCAAGCACTTCAAGAATCGGAACAGGCACCAATGTACTGGGGCGATCAACCTATTGTGGAAGCACCAGCGTATGTTGGAGCAGTGGTGATTTTTCTTTTTGTATTGGCTTTGTTTTTATATAATGGACGTTTCAAATGGTGGCTAATTGCAGGTGTTTTAACATCTCTACTATTGTCTTATGGGAAAAACCTGTCATTTTTAACTAATTTTTTCATTGATTATATTCCTCTTTATAATAAATTTAGAGCGGTAAGCTCTATTCAAGTCATTTTAGAACTGTGCATTCCGCTTTTAGCGACCTTAGGATTAACTCAATTATTTCATAAGGACATAAGCTTAGAAGCAAAGCACAACGCTTTAAAAAAGGCTTTCGGAATTGTAGGCGGATTGACGGTCTTATTTTTAGTTTTTAAAAATAGTTTGTTTGATTTTGTTGGAAGCAGTGACGGCCAGTTTCAACAGTATTATGGTGCTTCATTTGTAGACTCGATTCGCGCAGATCGAAGTGCGATTTTTAGCGCAGATTCCTTTCGAACCTTGCTATATGTTTTAGCCGCTGCAACTCTAATTTTTGCTTATATCAAACAGAAAATAACTCAAAACACCACCATAATTATTTTGAGTCTTGTGCTTGTTTTTGATTTAGTAGGGGTTGATCGTCGTTATGTAAATAATGATGATTTTGTAGCGGCCATTAAAGTTGATCGTCCTTACCAGGCGAGTTCTATTAATAAAGAATTATTAAAAGATACCACAAATTTTAGAGTGTTTGATATGTCAGACAATTCGACTAAAACTTCTTATTTTCATAATTCAATAGGAGGGTATCATGCTGCAAAATTGAGGCGATTCCAAGAATTGCAAGAATTTCATATTGATAAAAGCAATTTTGAAGTTCTAAATATGTTAAATACAAAATACATCATTTACCAAGACAAAGAAGGGGAGGTTCGTTATTTTGAAAACGAAAAAACCAATGGAAATGCTTGGTTTGTAGATACGATTGAAACTTTTGATTCTGCCGATGAAGAAATTTTAGCTTTAAATAAAATTAAGACCAATACCACAGCGATTGCAAATACTTCGGAACTTAGTTCGAGACGCTATACGAAGGATTCTACGGCCTCGATTGAGTTAGTAGATTACAAACTCAATCATTTGGTTTATGAAACAAAGAGTACCGAAAATGGGTTTGGGGTGTTTTCGGAAGTCTATTATATAAATGGCTGGTCTGCCACTCTAGATGGAACCCCAGTTGATTATTACAATGTTAATTATGTGCTTCGCGGCATGGAAATTCCAAAGGGTTCTCACACAATTGTATTCGAATTTAACCCAACGGTTGTTAAAACAGGATCCACGATTGCTTTAATCAGTACTATTTTAGTAATGGTTTTGATGCTTGTTCTCGCGATTCTAAATTCCAGAAAACCATCGTGAAAAAGGTACTAATCATCACGTACTATTGGCCTCCTGCAGGGGGTCCCGGCGTTCAACGTTGGTTAAAATTTGTAAAATACCTTCCCGATTTTGGAATTCAACCTGTTGTTTATTGTCCAGAAAATCCCAGTTATCCAACTTTAGATCCCTCGTTAGTATCGGAGGTGAATACGGGACTCACCGTTTTAAAAACCCCCATTAGTGAACCTTATAAATGGGCTCAATTATTTTCTAAGTCCAAAACAGATCATTTATCTAAAGGCTTGATTTCGAGTCAAAAAAAACAATCTATTTTAGAGAAATTACTTCTTTTTATACGAGGTAATTTTTTCATCCCAGATGCGCGAGCCTCTTGGGTTCGTCCGTCGGTTTCATTTTTGTCTGACTATATTACGACGCATCAAATCGACACAATTATTACCACGGGTCCTCCACATAGTTTACATCTAATCGGATTGAAATTAAAGCAATTACACTCTCTTAAATGGATCGCAGATTTTAGAGATCCTTGGACTCAAATTGGCTATCATAAAAAGTTAAAACTAAGTTCATTTGCTAAAAAGAAACACCAAGCCCTTGAAAGAGAAGTGCTTAATGGCGCTGATGAATTGGTTGTGACAAGCTTACAAACAAAGCAGCTCTTTTCTGAACTAACAAATACGCCTATCGCAGTGATCACCAATGGTTTTGATTTCGATATTTCGAACCCTCGTTCATTAGATTCAAAGTTTAGCCTATCACATATTGGATCCCTACTAGAGGGACGAAATCCACAGGTTTTATGGAAAGTATTGTCTGATTTAGTGAAAGAATCTGAAGCATTTTCTTCTGCTTTTCAATTAAACTTAATTGGATCTGTTAGCTCAAACGTCATGGATTCTATCTGTAGTTTTGGTCTTGAGAATCATATTCATAATCATGGCTATGTCTCTCATAAAGAAGCTTTAGAGTTTCAAAAAAATGCTCAGATGTTATTACTGATTGAAGAAAATTCAAAAGAAACGGAGTACATTATCCCTGGTAAATTATTTGAATACATGGCCTCTAAACGTCCAATTATCGCGATAGGTCCGAATACTTCAGATATTGAAAAAATAATAAACCAAACAAATTCTGGGACCTATTTTAGATATGATGATGAATCTTTACTTCGTACAACTTTGATGCAGCATTTTGAGGCTTTCAATAGTCAGCAATTATTGGTCAATTCTAAAGGATTAGACCTTTACAGTCGTAAGTCTTTGACGCAACAACTATCTAAAGTGATTCTGAAATAAAAAAAGACTCCGTAGTGATGTGGGATATTCAACTACGGAGTCTTCAACTAACTAACCAACTAAAAATAACTTCTTTTGTGCCCTTTTGGACGTTCTATTTGTGCGTTCTTAACGGGTTCTTTGTGCAACCACTCTAGAGTTTGGAATTCGGGTTCTCGTTTTAGTTCTCGTTTTTGGACTTGAATTTTTAACGTTTGGTTTCGATCGATTTGTGGTTGACCTTGTTGTTTGACGCGTCGTCGGAACCGTACGCTTTGTACTTCTAACGGTTCTTGTTTTAACGATTGGACTAGAACTTGCCACTCTTCTAGTATTGGATTGCGTTGAGGTAGTAGTGCGTTTTCTTGTCCCTCGATTTGTTTTATAACGATCACTCTGGTTCGATCGTGTTCTAGCCACTCTATTTTGTGCGCTTCGATTTCTATAAACAGTTGGACGTTGATTGTGTCTGTACGGATTTTTGTAATGATGTCTTACAGGTTTAAAGTGTCTTCTATAGGGCGTGTTGAATGTGACACAAAAATTGATCTGTGGCGCTCTGTAATATGCGTGCCAATTGCTTGGCGTATAATAGCGATGGTAACGATTGACATACCCATAAACCTGTGGCGTATAGTGAGAATCGTATCTAATATTCATACCGCCAATCCAAGAGACATTGCCTCTGTGATTGTAATTTATATGTACAGTTCCGGCTTGACTGATACGACCATAATAATCATAATAAATAGGAGTGTTTTCAATTTGAATGACCGCTCCATACGTATCATATTGTACATAGGCACCATAATCATAACCCGTATTAAAACTGATATTTATTCCATTATGATTTGAATAACGATTGAGATTTTGACAATGTCTTAGAACATTAAAATCAAATTGACCATCTTTAAAAACAGCAAACTCAATCCCTTGTTCGTTAAATACGAAAGAATTATTGGATCTCGATTGATTTGGAAATGGCGTTGCAAAGACAGTTCCGAATAAGGTGATACTAGCGAGGGTTAAAAATAATTTTTTCATAATACAAAGTTTTAAAAGTTAAACTCAACTATGTATTAACAAACAACGTGCCAAAAATCAAATTAAAACATATCTATATGACTGTTAGTTATTTGTGTTTTAAATTACATTAAAGTAACTTACTTTTTAGAAAATGCCCTGTAGATGTTTTTTTAGATTTAGCAACGGATTCTGGTGTGCCCTCTGCCAGTACGTATCCGCCGTTTGCACCGCCTTCAGGCCCTAAGTCAATCACATGATCGGCACATTTAATAAGGTCTAAATTATGCTCAACCACCATTATCGAATGTCCCTTATCAATTAAGGCATTAAAGGATTTAAGTAGTTTTTTAATATCGTGAAAATGAAGCCCAGTGGTGGGTTCGTCAAAAATAAACAAACCTGTTTCTGCTTTGGACCCTTTCCCTAGAAAGGAGGCTAATTTTATTCGCTGTGCTTCTCCACCAGAAAGTGTTGATGAACTTTGCCCTAGCGTTACATAACCCAAACCAACATCTTGAAGTGGTTGAAGTTTGGTTTTAATTTTAGTTACACTATGGGTTTCAAAAAAAGCAATAGCATCATCAATGGTCATATTGAGAACATCATCGATTGTTTTGTCGTTGAATTTGATTTCCAGGACCTGCTTTTTAAAGCGTTTTCCATGACAGTCATCACATTCTAGCTGCACATCTGCCATAAATTGCATTTCAATGGTCACATTACCTTCGCCTTTACACGTATCACAACGACCACCATCTACATTGAATGAAAAATGTTTGGGTTGATAATTTCGCAAAACACTTAGTTTTTGTTTAGAAAACAAGGCACGAATGTCATCATAGGCTTTTATGTAGGTAACAGGATTGGATCGCGAAGAGCGTCCAATTGGATTTTGATCGACAAACTCAATAAACTTAACAGTGCTAAAGTTACCTTCTATGCTTGTAAATTCACCTGCTTTTTCGCCATAACCTCCAATAGATTTAAGTAGGGCAGGGTATACGATCCGTTTAACGAGCGTACTTTTACCACTTCCAGAAACGCCGGTAACAACCGTCAGCATATTTAGTGGAAATGTAACGTCAATATTTTTTAAATTATGCTCGCGTGCGCCTTTAATCGTTACATGGTATTTTGAAGTTCGACGCTTTTTGGGAACTTCAATTTCTAGAGATCCATTTAAATACTGTGCCGTTAAGGTATTACTTTTTAAAAGCGATTTGTAAGTACCACTCGCCATCACTTCACCACCAAAGGTGCCTGCTTCGGGTCCAATATCAATGATGTAATCAGCCGCCGCCATAATGGCTTCATCGTGTTCAACGACAATAACTGTATTGCCTAAATCTCGCAATGCATTCAGCACATTGACAAGGCGTTCGGTGTCTTTTGAATGCAGCCCTATACTAGGTTCGTCTAAAATATACATGGAACCAACCAAACTACTACCGAGAGAGGTTGCTAGATTGATTCGTTGACTTTCCCCCCCAGATAACGTATTTGATTTTCTATTTAGTGTCAAATAATCCAAGCCTACATTGGTCAAAAAATCTAAGCGATTATGAATCTCTTTGAGAAGTCGTTTGGCAATTTCTTGTTCTTTAACGTCTAAGGTTAGATGATTAAAAAATGCTTTTAAATCCCTGAGAGACATTTCAACCAAATCAGTGATTGAAGCCGCTCCAACTTTTACAAAATTAGCTTCTTCACGTAATCGTTTCCCGTAACAACTTCCACATTTTGTTTTGCCTCTATAACGGGACAACATCACACGGTTTTGAACTTTATAGGCCTTGGATTCTAAGTCTTCAAAAAAGGAATTTAAACCCGTAAAATGAGTGTTTCCATTCCATAATAATCGTTGATCTTTTGGAGTTAATTCAAAATAAGGTTTATGAATGGGAAAATCAAATTTATGGCTATTATTAACCAATTGATCTCTGAAATATTTCATGCTTTCACCCCGCCACGGAAACACTGCGTTTTCGTAAATAGAGAGAGAGGTGTTTGGAATGACTAAACTTTCATCAATTCCAATCACATCGCCATAGCCCTCACATTTTGGGCAGGCTCCATAGGGGTTGTTAAAGCTAAATAAATGGGTGTTTGGTTCTAAAAATTTTTGTCCATCAAGTTCAAATGAATTGCTAAATTCACGACTGTTGGAATTCTCTATTTTTTCGATTTGACAACGTCCATTGCCTTCAAAAAAGGCCATTTCAATCGCATCTGCCAACCGGTTATAGAAGTCGTCTTCATCTTTTACAATAATCCGGTCCACCACAAGACTGATGGCTTTAGGAAGCTTTTTAAAATCTTCTATTTGTTCGATACGTTCAACGCGATCGTCGATCTTAATTCGTGCATATCCCTGATGTTGAAGCGCTTGTAGTTTATTTTCGATGGTCCGTCCTTCTTCTAAAATAACCGGAGCAAGTAGGAGAAGTTTTTCGCCGATTTCTAAGGTCTTCACGTAGTTGATGACATCACTAGTCGTATCTTTTTTTACTACATTATTGGATGTAGGGGAATAGGTTTTTCCGATACGTGCAAAAACTAATTTTAAATAATCATAAATTTCGGTTGTTGTCCCAACCGTCGATCGTGGATTGGTAGAATTCACTTTTTGTTCAATGGCAATCGCTGGTGCAATTCCTTTGATGTAATCGACGTTTGGTTTGTTGAGTCGTCCTAAAAATTGTCGGGCATAACTCGATAAACTCTCCACATAACGGCGTTGCCCTTCGGCATATAAAGTATCAAATGCCAAACTTGATTTTCCAGATCCAGAAAGCCCAGTAATGACCACTAATTTGTGTCGAGGAATCGCAATATCAATATTTTTTAGATTATGCAATTTTGCACCCTTGATTAGAATGTGCTCTTTTGGACTTAATTTTGAAAGGTCTAGTGGCATTTATTAAGTTAAAATTAGTTTGCAAAGATACCATTATTATGAAAAATATTAAAGCAGACTGAAACCTACTTATCCATAAAAACTAAAATAAATTTGTAAAATTGAATGGATTGTTGTTATATTTGATTAATTATTTCAAAACAAACGCTTATAGAATAATATTACTTTTTTAATTTTTCAACCATGTACACCCATATTGTGTGCTATTAAAAGTAATGTTATGATCTCAAAATCTCTAAGCGATGCTATCCTCGTCAGTAATTATATTAAAGGAGACGAACCTTCTTTATCAATTTTAATCAATCGGCATCAACAACGGCTCTATAGTTTTATATACTCCAAAGTGTATGACCGTGATGTGACCGAAGATGTCTTTCAGGACACCTTTATCAAAGTCATCAAAACTTTAAAATTAGGCAAGTATAATGAAGAAGGTAAATTTTTACCTTGGGTGATGCGGATCGCTCATAATTTAGTCATTGATCACTTTCGAAAAAATAACCGGATGCCAAAATTTAACAATAGCGGCGATTTTGATATATTTTCGGTACTAAGTGATGGTGCTCTAAATGCGGAAGGCGAATTAGTCCAATCTCAAATTGTTCAAGATATAAGAGATCTCGTGGAAGAATTACCAGACGATCAGAAAACTGTTTTGATCATGCGAATGTATAACGATATGAGTTTTAAAGAAATTTCCGAAAACACTGGCGTTTCAATCAATACCGCTCTGGGACGTATGCGTTATGCCTTGATAAATCTTCGTAAATTAATTGAAAAACACAATATTATTTTAACAAATTAAAGTCGGTGTAAAATATATTGAACAATTTGTCGTTAGTGTAAGTAACAAACTAACTAACAATGACAGGCTCATGGCAAAACTTTACACTCAAAAACCCTCTAATTCTAATACATTTAAACCCAAGACAGAAACCATAAATTTTCTTTTGAATTACTCAAAAGCATTGAAAGTTTCTACTTATAAGGGACTTAAATTTGAGTCCATACTCAATTAGTTTAGAACGTATAAATCCTGATGAACATCAGGATTTTTTTATACCTCACTAAGTCAAGAAATTGACTTATGTTTCACGTACTACAAGTCCGCGCTAGCGAA
>CAJQLD010000012.1 GCA_905479095.1 uncultured Flavobacteriaceae bacterium | reverse complement strand
AGCGTTGGTCTTTAATCCACGTTCCATAAGCAGCAGCAAATTTTACCGTGTCAATAGGTGTTAAATTATCACCAACAGTACCGCCTATGGTCCCTCGAATTCCCGAAATAGATTTAATTAATGTCATTTATTTTTAAATTTTAAAAAATAGCTTTCATAATATCTATATGAAAATTGAGCTATTATAATAGTAATTATTAAGGTTAATACATTGATTAAAATAATCATACAAATATCATTTAAAATATTGTAAGATTGAATTTTTAAGGCACAAAAAACAACAAAATTTAAAGCAATCGCGTGGTACATATAAAGTCCGTAAGATATTTTACCTAAATGATTAAGCCATTTAAATTTAATATTTGGTACAAAATTATTGTGACTAATTGTGTATACAAAAAGTGGGTACAAAATTGTAATGAATAAACTAGACCATATTGGGTTCTCAAATTCGAAGATAGAAGTGGAAAAATTTAAGGCAGTCAAAGCTATTATTAAATAGGATATACCTTTGTTGTTTTTAAATAACTCTAACTTATTTTTAACCCCTAAAATAGAGATTATTCCACCAGAAAACAATAAGAAAAACACACCGTTATATCTTCTAAATATACTGATGCTTTCCTGGTGATATATGCCAAAACACACAACCGTGAGGGTCAGAATAAAGTATAACACATATTTGTTATTTACAACAAACAATAAAGGGGCTACAATTAAGTAAAATTGTTCCTCAATACCAATAGACCATAAAATTTCTAAAATTCCGCCTGGCGCATAAAGTTTAGAGAACACATTGGGAAGAAAAAATAGATTATATAAAATGCCTTCGTTAATTGAATAGGTCTTAGGGAAATCAATATTTAAAAAAGGTAAAATCAGATTATAGAAAATCAGCCCAAAAACTACAATTAGATAATATAAAGGCAAAATTCTTAAAGCTCTATTTTTATAAAACTTAGCGATGTTAAAATTATTTCTATTTTTTAAATTATAAATTTGACCAATAATTAAAAAACCACTTAAAACAAAAAACATATAAACCGCATGAGTTCCTTTAGAAAAAAGGTCTAACCCATCAAAATATGGGAGGTTTTGGTTTTTGGATAGTTGAGGTAAATGAAAAATTAAAACAAAAAATGATAATACAAATCGAAGTACATCTAAGTTAGGAAGTCGTTTCAAAGGCATGTAGTTTGCACAAAAATACATAATATTGCCATATGAATTACTTAGCTCATATTTTTCTTTCTGGAGGACAGCCCGATATTATGATTGGAAACTTTATTGCGGACAGCATTAAAGGCAAGAAATACACCTCCTACTCTGCTAAAATTCAAAAAGGAATCTTATTACACCGACAAATAGATTCTACCACAGATGCCCATCTAGCATTTAGAAAAAGTACCAAACGGCTTCATGAAAATTATGGTCATTATTCGGGGATCATTGTGGATATATTTTACGATCATTTTTTAGCAAAAAACTGGTCTGATTACTCAGACATTCCATTAGAAGATTATATTCAATCGTTTTATAAATTATTACTTGATAATTTTGATATTCTTCCAGAAAACATTCAAAAAATGGCTCCCATAATGATGGAAGGAAACTGGCTATTAATTTATGCAGATCTCGATGGCATTGACCGAGTTTTGGCAGGCATGAATCGGCGTACAAAAAACAGATCAGGAATGGATACAGCAGGCCGAGAATTAAAAGAATTTTACACCTTATTTGAAGCAGACTTTAAATTGGTTATTAATGACCTTCAAACGCTTAGTAAAGACTTTTTAGCGGTCTAGTTTAAACGCTCCGTTTTTATTTTAAATATTTTTAATGTCGGGTAATGTGCCTCTCACCTCATTCAGTTTCATAGTCATTGAAATGGCCTTGTTTTCGACCCATTCATTGTACTCTTTAATTGCTTTAAGTCTTAAGTTATCATCTAAATACCCTTCGGAAACCATTTGCTTAGAACCCGCTACTTTGGACCAAATTCCAACTTTAGATTTGAAATCGCTTCTTTGTCTTTCATAATGTTCGTCTGAATTAATTTTTTCAATAGCAATCAATCCGATATCTTTCATCAATTTAGGCAAATCATCAGCTATTCCGTTGTTCATTCCAGCGTTACGTCTCCAGTTTAAAAAAGTAGTGTAAAATTCTTTCATACTTACAGGGGGCTCTGGGTTCCATTCAATGGTGTTATGATTATAGTCAAGAATTGAAATGACACCTTTTGGATTTAATAATGACTTCATTTTTAAGAGAGCATCTTTAGGATTATTCAACCATTGTAAGGTTCTTGCTGAAATAATCAAATCAAATTTTTGAGTAGGATTAAACTTAAATAAGTCTGAATGAATCAGCTCTAAATTGAGCGTTGCTTTGTAGGTTTCTTTTCCACTCTTAATAAATTGTTCTGTCGTATCAATACCAATAACTTTTCCAGCATCTCCAATGATATTTGCAATATCTCTTGAAATAGAACCCGTTCCACAACCAACATCTAAAACCAACATCCCTTTTTTAAGGATAGGTATTAAAGTTCGATAATCTACTTTTAAACGGCGATTGTCAAATATTTTTGTGGCTGCTTGACCGTCACGATCAATACGTTTGTTGACTTTCATGAATGTGTTATTTAGAGCGGGTGGTACACGAAAGTAATAAAATCCTAGCTAATATAATTCCAGATATTCTTATACTTCCCCATTTTGATATAGGTTTGTGCAATTGGTTGGTGCTTGACATCCGCTAATTTCGGATCTGCAACGAGTACTTTTTTTGCCCAATGACGCGCTAAAGACAAGATGTCTTTATCTTTTACAATATTGGCGATTTTCAAATCTAAAACCCCACTTTGTTGGGTGCCCATCATATCGCCTGGTCCTCGGAGACGGAGATCCACTTCAGCGATTTCAAAACCATCACTTGTACGGACCATGGTTTGCATTCGGGTTTTACTATTCTCACCTAGCTTATGACTGGTCATTAAAATACAATAACTCTGTTCACTTCCACGTCCAACGCGTCCTCTCAATTGATGCAGTTGAGACAGTCCAAAACGTTCGGCACTTTCAATAATCATGACCGACGCATTGGGCACATTGACGCCCACTTCAATAACCGTGGTGGCCACCATAATTTGAGTTTCTCCTTTAATAAAGCGTTCCATCTCAAATTCTTTATCAGCAGGTTTCATTTGACCATGTACCATTGAAACTTGGTAGTTTGGCATGGGAAAATCACGAACAATCCCTTCATAGCCATCCATTAAATCCTTAAAATCTAAAGTTTCACTTTCGTTAATGAGTGGATACACAATATATATTTGTCGGCCTTTGGCAACTTCATCCCTAATAAAACCAATGACTTTGAGTCGATTACTATCGTACCGATGCACTGTTTTAATTGGTTTTCTACCTGCAGGTAATTCATCAATCACAGAGATATCTAAATCGCCATATACCGACATCGCTAAAGTGCGTGGAATCGGCGTAGCAGTCATCACCAAAATATGGGGCGGAGAGACATTCTTTTTCCAAAGTTTACTGCGTTGAGCCACACCAAAACGGTGTTGTTCATCGATAATTGCCAACCCAAGGTTTTTAAATTTAACTTTATCTTCTAAAAGAGCGTGAGTCCCAACAAGAATTTGCAAAGCCCCCGATTCTAGGTTTTCATGAATAACGCGTCGGGCGGCCGTTTTACTCGATCCAGTGAGTAAGGCAATTGAAACGCCGATAGAATCACAAAATGGTTTCAGACCGTTGTAATGTTGAATGGACAAAATTTCGGTTGGTGCCATTAAGGCGGCTTGAAAATTATTGTCAATCGCAATCAGCATCGACATCAGGGCTACAATGGTTTTTCCAGAGCCAACATCGCCTTGTAACAACCGATTCATTTGGGCGTTACTTCCCATATCAATTCGAATTTCTTTTAACACCCGTTTTTGAGCATTGGTCAATTCGAAGGGTAAATGATCTTTATAAAACGTATTAAAATAAGACCCAACAGTCTCAAATCGATAGCCTTTGATCTTAGATTTATGAATGATATTTTTAAGAATCAACTGCAATTGAATGTAAAATAGTTCTTCAAATTTCAATCGAAACTGAGAAAGACTCAGTAAGTGTTGAGTTTTTGGAAAATGAATATTTAAGAGGGCTTCACTTTTAGAAATTAGTTTTTGATGTGCTATAATCTCTGATGACAATGATTCTTCAAAACGCCCATTCAACTGTAAAAAGAGCTGCTCCATCATCTTACAAACTACACGATTTGAAATCCCACGATTCGATAATTTTTCGGTCGATGGATAAATGGGTTGAATGGCTTTAGAAAGACTTTTGTCATAATCAGATTTGAGTTCAATGTCGGGGTGGGGCATACTAAACACACCATTAAACAAATTGATTTTTCCAAAAATCACATAATCGGTATGTGTTTTAAGTTGTTCTCGAATCCACTTGTGACCTCTAAACCAAACTAACTCTAAATACCCCGTATCATCTCTAAAAGTAGCAACGAGGCGTTTGCCACGCTTCTGACCAATTTCTTTGAACCCTGTAATCTGACCCACAATTTGAATTTCAGCATTAGAGGCTTGGAGTTCCGAAACTTTATAAAACCGAGTGCGGTCAATGTAACGATTCGGAAACAAATGAATGAGATCTTGATAGGTTTGAATCCCCAACTCTTTACGCAATACTTCAGCACGACTCGGTCCCACTCCTTTGAGATAATCTATGGGGGTTTGAAGTAATGTGTTTTGCATTAATTAATCCACTTTAATACGTTAGTAAATTATGAACTTCATTTTTTAAATACGCCAATGCCGTACTACTAGCTGATGGAGAATCCAAGGATTTTGTAAGAATGAGTTCGCGAAACTTATCAGCCGTCGTTGTCGAATTAGAGCTATCACAGGTTCTTATCAGTTGAATGGTGGTGTTTTTGGCGGTTACAATGATGTTCCAACATTCATCGGTTAAATAAATTTGTTGGGCTAAATTATGTTCAAATTCTTGCTCAATATTTTGAATCAATAACTGCTCATAGTCTTCCTTTCTTTGAGAAATAGGGTGAATTCTTATCAATAAATTATTGGGCGCCATGCGTTCTAAAAATAAGGTCAACCGTTCATAGGCCTGCAGCTTCACGGGAAGTATTTCCTTTTGAAGCGATTTATGAAGGATATAATGACGACGTTTGTTTTCATTATTGGTGTATTCTTTGAAAAATAAATAAGCAATTGCTCCTGTTATAAGCGCTGGGATGCAATACATGATAAGGCTATAAAACTCAGTTTCCATTTAAATAGGTGGTGTGTTGATTAATAAATGCCAAGTTAATAATTTCCAACTAATATAAGAGTCGTTGT
>CAJQLD010000011.1 GCA_905479095.1 uncultured Flavobacteriaceae bacterium | reverse complement strand
GGGAAACTAAGAACCCTTCTTGGGAATATTGATTTTAAATATGGTGATTACCTTGTAATCCCTAGAGGTATAATCTATCAAATTGAGTTTAACGATGCCGATAATCGACTCTTTATTGTCGAATCCAAGAGCCCCGTTTATACCCCAAAACGCTATCGAAATTGGTTTGGCCAACATGTAGAAGGCGCCCCCTATTGCGAAAGAGACCTCCACCCGCCTACCGAACTTGAAACATTTAATGAAACAGGTGATTTTTTAATCAAGGTTAAAAAACAAGACACCCTACACGAATATATCTATGCCGCCCATCCGTTTAGTGTGGTTGGCTGGGATGGTTATAATTTCCCTTATAAATTTTCAATCCATGATTTTGAATCTATAACGGGGATGATTCATCAACCACCGCCCGTGCATCAAACCTTTGAAACCAGCGCATTTGTGATCTGTTCGTTTGTCCCTAGACTGTATGACTACCACCCAAATTCGGTACCAGCACCCTACAACCATTCAAACATAGACTCCGATGAAGTGATCTATTATGTGGATGGCGATTTTATGAGTCGTAAAGACATCGAGCAAGGCAGTGTGACGCTGCATCCTGCCGGCATTCCGCACGGACCACATCCTGGAACAATGGAAAAAAGTATTGGTAAAAAAGAAACTTTTGAACTCGCTGTGATGGTGGACACGTTTAGTCCATTAATGGTGACTGAAGAAGCCCTTAAAATAAGTGACGAATCGTATTATAAATCCTGGTTAAATAAGAACTAAAATGGAACCTACAAAAACTATTGAAGAATTACAAAATTTTAATTTCGAGATTAAAAAAATATTTGATGACGCTCAGGATTTTTTACCTATTTTAGGTACGGACTACATTGAACTCTACGTAGGAAATGCCAAACAAAGTGCCCATTATTACAAAACCGCTTTTGGATTTCAGTCGGAAGCCTATGCAGGCCTTGAAACTGGACTCAAAAACATCGCATCCTATGTTCTAAAACAAGGAAAGATTCGACTCGTTTTAACCACCTCTTTTGAAGAAAATAGTGTTATTAACAAACATATTAATTTGCATGGCGACGGCGTTAAAATAATTGCATTGCATGTTGAAGATGCCACAAAAGCGTTTAGTGAAACGGTCAAAAGAGGCGCAAAACCGTTTCTTGAGCCTACTGAAGAAAGTGATGAACATGGAACCATCATCAAATCGGGGATTTATACCTATGGAGAAACCGTGCATCTTTTTATCGAGAGAAAGAACTATTCGGGCTTATTTCTTCCCGGGTACAGAAAATGGGATTCTCATTACAATCCCGAAAACGTTGGTCTAAAATACATTGATCATATTGTTGGAAATGTCGATTGGGATGAAATGAATACTTGGTGTAAATTTTATCAAGAAGTGATGGGCTTTGCTCAAATAATTTCTTTTGATGACAACGATATTTCTACCGAGTTCACGGCACTGATGAGTAAAGTGATGAGTAACGGAAATGGCCGTATCAAATTTCCGATTAATGAACCTGCTGAGGGGAAGAAAAAATCACAAATCGAAGAATATTTAGATTTCTATAAGGGGCCTGGTGTGCAACACTTAGCTTTAGCCACGGATGATATTGCCAAAACAGTCCAAGAGATGAAAAATAGAGGGGTCGAATTTTTATACGTTCCTGAAACTTATTACGATGATTTATTAGAACGTGTGGGAGAAATTGATGAAGATTTAAGTACCTTAAAAAAACACGGTGTTTTAATTGACAGAGATGAAGAAGGGTATTTATTACAGATTTTTACAAAACCAGTCTTAGATCGGCCTACTATGTTTTTTGAAATCATTCAACGTAAAGGCGCACAATCGTTTGGAAAAGGAAATTTTAAAGCCCTTTTTGAAGCCATTGAAAGAGAACAAGACAATAGAGGCACCCTTTAAATTTAAAATCAATGTTGAACCATGAAGAACAGACGATGCCATTTAATCGCGTAACTGAAAAGTTACCTAAACATCTTCATAAATTTATGGTTCAACAGCCTTACAGTGCGTATACGGCCCAAAACCAAGCGGTGTGGCGGTATGTGATGCGTTTAAACATCAGTACCCTAAAGCATCGTGCCCATGAAAGCTATAGCGGTGGACTCAAAAAAACGGGGATTGATGAAAACGCCATTCCTGAAATGGAGGGCATGAATCGAATTCTAAAAAATATTGGATGGGCTGCCGTTGCCGTTGATGGGTTTATTCCACCAAATGCCTTTATGGAGTTTCAAGCGTATAATGTGTTGGTGATTTCCTCTGATATTCGAACGATCGATCACATTAATTACACGCCTGCTCCTGACATTATTCACGAAGCGGCGGGCCATGCCCCCATCATTGCAAATCCAGAATACTCAGAATACCTCAGACGTTTGGGTGAAATTGGATGTAAAGCCATCGCATCCCCAAAAGATGACGCAATGTATGAAGCCATTCGATGGTTGTCCATTTTAAAAGAAAACCCGCAGTCTTCAGAGACTGAAATTAGCGCTGCAACCAATCACGTTCACAAACTTCAGACCCAAATGGGAACGCTTTCTGAAATGGCACAAATACGAAATTTACACTGGTGGACGGTTGAATACGGGCTAATTGGGACGCTCGACACCCCCAAACTTTACGGCGCTGGACTGTTGTCTTCTATTGAAGAAAGTGCGTTGTGCTTAAAAAAAGAGGTAAAAAAAATACCGTATTCAATTGATGCAGCCAACGTTAATTTTGATATTACAAACACACAACCCCAATTATTTGTCATTCCTAACTTTTCAAGTCTTAGCTTTGTTTTAGAAAAATTTGCAAATACTATGGCGATACGAACCGGCGGACTCGAAGGATTACAAAAACTCATCACTTCTAAAAAATTAGGAACCATCGAATTAAGTACAGGGATTCAAATTTCTGGAATTTTTAATGCGGGGATCGAAGCCAATAACACCCCCATTTATTACCAAACCAATAGCCCTACAGCCCTCTCTTTTGAGGGGACAGAATTGATCGGGCATGGCACCGAACATCATGCTAATGGTTTTGGAAGTCCAATTGGTCAATTAGAAGGCATCAATATTGCGATTGAAGATATGTCACCCAAAGATTTAGAAGTTTATGGGATTATAGAAGGCCAAACGACTCGACTTCAATTTGAAGGTGGCGTGACGGTTGAAGGAGAAATTATTACTGGAAAAAGAGATCTTCAAGGAAAAATTATTTTAATCACTTTTAAAAACTGTAAAGTAACCTATCTTGAGGACGTCTTATTTGATCCGAGCTGGGGCGTTTATGATATGGCGATTGGAAAACACATTCAGTCGGCATTTGCTGGGCCAGCAGATTCCGATTCATTTGATGATATATACACCCTATCCGATAAAAAAACTACCAAAATAACGTATTCTGAAAACGAAAAACAGCTACATAATTTGTATGAAAAAGTATCGCAAATTAGAGCTTCCAAATTAATTGAAACCGATGCCATCGCTGCGATTCTAGATGAAGTTACCAACACCTATCCCTCGGAATGGTTGCTCTTATTAAACTTATATGAATTGGTTTACGACAAAGAGGTCTCTTTAAGTACCAAAATTCATAAACAATTACTTAAATTGAAACAAAACAAACAATTTTCTAAGCTAATCCATGATGGCTTGGAGTTAATTATTAAAAAATAACCTATGCAGTCTTGGATTAAAATTGATCAACATTCAGATTTTAGTATCTATAATTTACCGTTTGGAGTTTTCTCCGAATCAGATCATATCAAACGCATTGGAGTGGCTATTGGAGACCAAGTATTAGACCTCTATGCCGCGTTTGAATTGGGTATTTTTAAAGATGTAGACTTTGATGTGAAAGTTTTAGAATCGGACTCCTTAAATGATTTTATTGCCTTAGGGAAATCGACCACTGTAAAAGTCAGAGAACTAATTCAAGCCGAATTATGCACTGCAAATTCTGTATTAAAATCACACCCCTCCGTATTTATCAAACAAAGCTCCGTACAGATGCATTTGCCCGTAAAAGTGGGTGATTATACCGATTTTTATTCGAGTATCGAACACGCCACCAATATAGGGACTATGTTTAGAGATCCTGACAATGCATTGCTCCCAAACTGGAAGCATTTGCCAGTTGGATATCATGGACGGGCTTCCTCAATTATTGTGAGTGGTGAAAACGTTTACCGCCCAAAAGGACAAGTGGTTTTAGACCCCAACGCCCCCCCTAGTTTTCAAGCATCGACTCGGGTTGATTTTGAATTAGAAATGGGATTTATCATCGGTAAATCAACCAAACTTGGGGATTCTGTTTCAACGGAAACGGCTGAGGAGTATATTTTTGGAAAAATCTTGTTTAATGACTGGTCGGCGCGCGACATTCAAAAATGGGAATACGTACCCTTAGGTCCCTTTTTGGCCAAAAGTTTTGCGTCATCTATGTCGCCTTGGGTGGTGACTTTAGAAGCACTAGAGCCCTTTAAAATTTCGGGGCCGACGCAACAACCCGCTGTTCTGCCCTATCTAAGTTTTGAGGGTTCAAAAAATTATGACATTCAGCTAGAAGTCTCTATTCAACCTAAAAATTGCCAAGAAACAGTGGTAAGTCAGTCCAATTTTAAATATATGTATTGGAATATGAACCAACAATTGGCGCATCATACCGTGAACGGCTGTAATTTGAATGTGGGCGATTTGATGGCGTCTGGAACCATCAGTGGAAAACGTTCCGATTCGTATGGCTCCATGCTCGAATTGTCGTGGGCAGGCTCCAAACCTGTAGAATTAACGGAAGGCGGCACCCGAAAATTTATTGAAGATAATGATACCGTGATTATGAGAGGCCATTGCCAAAAAGGCGCGATCCGTGTCGGATTTGGAGCGGTGAAATCAACATTACTAAAAGCTAAATAAAAATTATGTCGACCATCAAATCATTTGACCCCGAATTTTTAGAGACAAGAGCCATTCATAAATTGCTCTCCTCCTCGATTGCCCCCAGACCAATTGCGTTTGCAAGTACAATTGATGCAAAGGGGAATGTGAACCTAAGTCCGTTTAGTTTTTTTAATGTATTTAGTACCAATCCCCCCATTTTAATTTTTTCACCCGCCAGACGTGTGCGTGATAATACCACCAAACATACCCTACAAAACGCAGAAGAAACAAAAGAAGTAGTGATCAATATTGTTGATTTTTCGATGGTGGAACAAATGTCACAATCCAGTAACGACTATGCCAAAGGCGTCAATGAATTTATAGAAACAGGACTCACCGAAGTTCCCTCCCTTAAAGTAAAACCCCCTCGGGTTTTGGAATCTCCAGTTTCTTTTGAGTGTGTGGTGGACAACATTATTTCACTTGGTGAACATGGCGGTGCCGGGCAATTAGTCATTGCTAAAGTGGTTCATATTCATGTCAAATCGGACTTGTTAGATGCTAATGACCAAATTGATCCTGTAAAATTAGACCTCGTTGCACGTTTGGGTGGCGATTGGTATACACGAGTGAC